>NZ_LNVH01000003.1:175000-178277 GCF_002093575.1 Streptococcus oralis subsp. tigurinus
CGACTAGTGAGCTATTACGCACTCTTTGAATGAATAGCTGCTTCTAAGCTAACATCCTAGTTGTCTGTGCAACCCCACATCCTTTTCCACTTAACAATTATTTTGGGACCTTAGCTGGTGGTCTGGGCTGTTTCCCTTTCGACTACGGATCTTAGCACTCGCAGTCTGACTGCCGACCATAATTCTTTGGCATTCGGAGTTTATCTGAGATTGGTAATCCGGGATGGACCCCTCACCCAAACAGTGCTCTACCTCCAAGAATCTTGATGTCGACGCTAGCCCTAAAGCTATTTCGGAGAGAACCAGCTATCTCCAAGTTCGTTTGGAATTTCTCCGCTACCCACAAGTCATCCAAGCACTTTTCAACGTGCCCTGGTTCGGTCCTCCAGTGCGTCTTACCGCACCTTCAACCTGCTCATGGGTAGGTCACATGGTTTCGGGTCTACGACATGATACTAATGCGCCCTATTCAGACTCGGTTTCCCTACGGCTCCGTCTCTTCAACTTAACCTCGCATCATATCGTAACTCGCCGGTTCATTCTACAAAAGGCACGCTCTCACCCATTAACGGGCTCGAACTTGTTGTAGGCACACGGTTTCAGGTTCTATTTCACTCCCCTCCCGGGGTGCTTTTCACCTTTCCCTCACGGTACTGGTTCACTATCGGTCACTAGGGAGTATTTAGGGTTGGGAGATGGTCCTCCCAGATTCCGACGGGATTTCTCGTGTCCCGCCGTACTCAGGATACTGCTAGGTACAAAGACTATTTTAAATACGAGGCTCTTACTCTCTTTGGCTGATCTTCCCAAATCATTCTTCTATAATCTTTGAGTCCACATTGCAGTCCTACAACCCCGAAGAGTAAACTCTTCGGTTTGCCCTTCTGCCGTTTCGCTCGCCGCTACTAAGGCAATCGCTTTTGCTTTCTCTTCCTGCAGCTACTTAGATGTTTCAGTTCACTGCGTCTTCCTCCTCATATCCTTAACAGATATGGGTAACAGGTAGTACCTGTTGGGTTCCCCCATTCGGAAATCCCTGGATCATCGCTTACTTACAGCTACCCAAGGCATATCGTCGTTTGTCACGTCCTTCTTCGGCTCCTAGTGCCAAGGCATCCACCGTGCGCCCTTATTAACTTAACCTTATTTTTTGACCTTTCAGTCATAAACTCTTTTAATACTACAGCGTTTCGGTTTATTTTCTTGTTACTATTTGATATAGATATTCAATTTTCAATGTGCATTACTTGGTGATCTCTCACCAATGGAGCCTAGCGGGATCGAACCGCTGACCTCCTGCGTGCAAAGCAGGCGCTCTCCCAGCTGAGCTAAGGCCCCACAAGACCTCTCAAGACTAAACAAGACCAATGTGCAGTTCCTTATCCTTAGAAAGGAGGTGATCCAGCCGCACCTTCCGATACGGCTACCTTGTTACGACTTCACCCCAATCATCTATCCCACCTTAGGCGGCTGGCTCCTAAAAGGTTACCTCACCGACTTCGGGTGTTACAAACTCTCGTGGTGTGACGGGCGGTGTGTACAAGGCCCGGGAACGTATTCACCGCGGCGTGCTGATCCGCGATTACTAGCGATTCCGACTTCATGTAGGCGAGTTGCAGCCTACAATCCGAACTGAGACTGGCTTTAAGAGATTAGCTTGCCGTCACCGGCTTGCGACTCGTTGTACCAGCCATTGTAGCACGTGTGTAGCCCAGGTCATAAGGGGCATGATGATTTGACGTCATCCCCACCTTCCTCCGGTTTATTACCGGCAGTCTCGCTAGAGTGCCCAACTGAATGATGGCAACTAACAATAGGGGTTGCGCTCGTTGCGGGACTTAACCCAACATCTCACGACACGAGCTGACGACAACCATGCACCACCTGTCACCTCTGTCCCGAAGGAAAACTCTATCTCTAGAGCGGTCAGAGGGATGTCAAGACCTGGTAAGGTTCTTCGCGTTGCTTCGAATTAAACCACATGCTCCACCGCTTGTGCGGGCCCCCGTCAATTCCTTTGAGTTTCAACCTTGCGGTCGTACTCCCCAGGCGGAGTGCTTAATGCGTTAGCTGCGGCACTAAACCCCGGAAAGGGTCTAACACCTAGCACTCATCGTTTACGGCGTGGACTACCAGGGTATCTAATCCTGTTTGCTCCCCACGCTTTCGAGCCTCAGCGTCAGTTACAAGCCAGAGAGCCGCTTTCGCCACCGGTGTTCCTCCATATATCTACGCATTTCACCGCTACACATGGAATTCCACTCTCCCCTCTTGCACTCAAGTTAAACAGTTTCCAAAGCGTACTATGGTTAAGCCACAGCCTTTAACTTCAGACTTATCTAACCGCCTGCGCTCGCTTTACGCCCAATAAATCCGGACAACGCTCGGGACCTACGTATTACCGCGGCTGCTGGCACGTAGTTAGCCGTCCCTTTCTGGTAAGATACCGTCACAGTGTGAACTTTCCACTCTCACACTCGTTCTTCTCTTACAACAGAGCTTTACGATCCGAAAACCTTCTTCACTCACGCGGCGTTGCTCGGTCAGACTTCCGTCCATTGCCGAAGATTCCCTACTGCTGCCTCCCGTAGGAGTCTGGGCCGTGTCTCAGTCCCAGTGTGGCCGATCACCCTCTCAGGTCGGCTATGTATCGTCGCCTTGGTGAGCCGTTACCCCACCAACTAGCTAATACAACGCAGGTCCATCTGGTAGTGATGCATTTGCACCTTTCAATGCATTATCATGCGATAATCCATTTTATGCGGTATTAGCTATCGTTTCCAATAGTTATCCCCCGCTACCAGGCAGGTTACCTACGCGTTACTCACCCGTTCGCAACTCATCCAAGAAGAGCAAGCTCCTCTCTTCAGCGTTCTACTTGCATGTATTAGGCACGCCGCCAGCGTTCGTCCTGAGCCAGGATCAAACTCTCATTAAAAGTTTGAGTTCTCACTCATTTCTGTCACTGACAGATTTATTGTTTTTTCATTGTTCAGTACTATAACCTTAGTTATAGTGCCCTGCACATTGGTTCGTCTTGTTCAGTTTTCAAAGGTCTTTGTCACTCAATCTCTCTCAAGCGACAACTATATCAGTATATCACAGCTGCTAACCTCTGTCAACACTTTTTTAAACTTTTTTCCAAGTTTTTTTTAACCGCAATACACCATAGTCCGTACGGGATTCGAACCCGTGTTACCGCCGTGAAAAGGCGGTGTCTTAACCCCTTGACCAACGGACCTTGAGCTTTTCAACTCTTTCTATTATACCTACTTTT
>NZ_LNVH01000004.1:300000-433954 GCF_002093575.1 Streptococcus oralis subsp. tigurinus
AAAATCCGCATCCCAGATCCAGCTAGTATCAATTCCATCAGCATAGTTGGCATTAAGGAGGACAGATAGGCTAAATGGATAAGGGGCTAGTTTGATCATCTCGATAGCTTGGGTCGCTCCAACAGGATTTTTAATCAAGACAAGGGTACATTCTTTGTCACCGATATGGAAGGTCTCCTGGCGTCCAAAGACAGCACGGCTCTTATCAAATCCTTGCTTGATCCGTTGCGAATCTGCACCGAGGAAACGGGCAATAGCAACCGCAGCGAGAGCGTTGTAGATGTTGTAGAGTCCACCGATTTGAATACCGTATTCTTGTCCGTCAATGACAAAGCGAGAGCGATTGTTGGTCAACTCAACCAGTTCTGTCAGACGGTAGTCCAAGTCAGGACGTTTACATCCACAGTTTTCGCAAATATAAGCTCCTAAATTGGCATAAGTATTAAGCTCATATTTCAAAATACCTTGACAGTCTGGGCAGAGAATCCCTTCGGTATTATAGTGAGCCAGTTTGGCAGGTCCTTTTTCCAAGTCAAAACCAAAATACTGTACTGGATTTGGAATAGCTGGCTTGTAGAAAAGGGGACTGTCACCGTTAAGGAGGACGGTAGCAGTAGGAACTTTTCGAATAGCGTCCAAAATCATGTTGTAGGTCGTATAAATCTCACCGTAGCGGTCCATCTGATCGCGGAAGATATTGGTGATGACGAAAAGACTAGGATGGATGTAGTCACAGATACGTGAGAGACTAGCTTCATCGATTTCAAGTACTGCAATATTTTTTCCCGTTTTTGAAGATTTTGCAGTCAAGAAAGTTGTCGTAATCCCTGTGATCATGTTGGCACCACTTGGATTGGTCAGAACTTGACCATAAATTTCCCTTAGGATACCGACCGTGAGGGCAGTTGTCAAGGTTTTCCCATTGGTACCAGTGACCACGACAATCTCGTAGTTCTTAGCTAGATGTTGTAAAATATCTTTATCAAATTGAAGGGCGAGTTTTCCTGGGAGCGTACTTCCACGGCCAAGACGGCTCAAGATGAAGTGAGAAGAACGTCCAGCTAGGAGGCCCAAAGTAGTTTTTAATTTCATGCTTCTATTATATCATACTGCGCCCAGCAGTCCAATAACTAAAGTAACCTCTAAGAACAACTAAAGAAGTAACCTTAGAAGTGCTTTTTAGGTTCTGATTAAACCAAACCAATCAAATACAATATCTTTGGATTTGATAACTTTGGCAACTTTAAGAAATAAATCTTTCTCACTCTGAATATAAGAAAGAAGAGGACATCGATTGTCCTCTACCGGTTTTAAAATTTCATTAATCCATTATAACTGACAAAGATACCTAACTTTTGGGATTTAGATCATTTTTTGGAAAGTCTCTTTTATAATAAATTACGAATTTTTTCTTTTATAAATGCATTAAGAGGATAGTGTTTATCAAGATATTCTAGGAGTGCCTGAGCAGATTCAGAGATTCGTTCGTAACCTTGCAAAAAGTGAGGCAATTGTTTGGCCTCGTTTGGATAACCTTTTTCAAATCTTCTGTTGCTGTTAAAAATATCTATAAAATCAGATTTAGAGGTTTTTTCCAAATTGATTAGTTCGGTCCAAAGCTTGACGGATCTGTTTTGGATGAAATCATAAGCAGCCAATTTTTCGCCTCGTTGATAGCGACCTAGTCCTATATATAGATTGCATAAAATTTCTCCCAACAGCCATTCACGGTCTCTATTTTCTTTTGATGGCAATCTTTGTGGCTGGCAGATTGTTCCATCAAAACCGACCTCCTTCCAGATAATCTTGCCTTCAGCGAAGGGAATGTTTACTAGTTCATGAGCTTCAAAGACAGCAAATTCACAAAAAACATCATCTTCAAATAGAACTTTATGTCCGTCCACTGTATTTTGGTAGTGAAATGCAATTGGTTCTAGATTACTTAACCAAGTTAGATCCTGGATATAGGCCTGCTTGTAGCCATCTTTTACAATAACAAAAAAATCCAAATCTGAGTATTGATCCAATCGGTCTCTTTCTACTCCGCAAGAACCAAGTGCCAGCAAAGCTAGTGCTTGTCTAGAATCTTTTAGAGACTGACCAATATCATCTAGTCTTTGTAACAGTAATTCTGTTTTATTCATAATCGTTACCTCATTATTTCTTGTTTACAGACATTGTATAGTTAATGTTTTCGAAAGTCAATTTCATCCCATACCAAATATATACTAATGTAATGTGGGATTTCTTTCGATATTTTTTACAATGATAAAGTTTAAACATTTTGCAGAGTATTGCTCATATTATCAAGAATGAAGAAATTTGAAGTATCCTTTGATTGATTAGAAAGTGATTCTTATCTTTAAAAAGATTAAATAATTTGGAAAATATTTAAGAAGAAAAAATATATCGACTTAGCCATCAATTTGCAAACGGTAAAACCTTTCCACAAACGATGAAAATACACATACGATCCGCGCAAAGAGTGGATAGTTTACTAATTAGGGAAACAATCATTGCAAAATATACTTTTTAAATTACCCATAAAACGATGAGCTGAAGCAAGTTATTTAAAGTCATATGTATTGCTGATATTTAAAAGAACGACCTGAGACTCAATATATAATTAGGACTGCTAAGTAAAGTGTGGACATTATATCATAAAAGAAAGAAAAGACAGATTTGATACTCAATGAAAATCAAAGAGCAAACTAGGAAGCTAACCGCAGGCTGTACTTGAGTACGGCAAGGTGAAGCTGACGTAGTTTGAATTTGATTTTCATTGAGTATGAGATTTCGCAGAAGCAAAAACAGCCCGACGAGGGCTGTTAGATACGATGTAGTCTCAACTTAAATCGCAAACAGGTCATTCAAGTTCTCAGCTAAGGTTGGGTGAGTGAAGATTTGTTTTGTGAAGTAAGTGTAAGGAATCTTGTTGTCCATCGCAACAGTGATGATGTTGATGATTTCTTGAGAACCTTCTGAGAAGATAGTTGCACCAATAATTTCTTTTGTTTCAGTATTGACAACAGCTTTGAAGGCTCCGCGAAGGTCTCCATTTACGTGACCACGAGGCATGGCTGCAACAGGGATTTCCTTAACTGCGTATGGAAGTTTCAAATCAGCTGCTTGGCTTTCAGTCAAACCAACTTGAGAAAGTGCAGGTGTGATGAACATAGTGTTTGGTACATTGAGACGGTCTTCAAGAGTGTAGCTACCATCTCCAGCAAGGTAACTATAGACAACACGGAAGTCATCAAGTGAAATGTAGGTAAATTGAGGTCCACCGTTGACGTCTCCAACTGCAAAGACACCAGGAACATTTGTTTGACAGTGTTTGTCTACTTTAATAGCGCCACGTTCAGTAAGTTCAATGTCTGTATTCTCAAGTTGAAGTGGTTCTACGTTTGGCTTACGCCCAGTTGCGTAGAGAAGGGCGTCGAAACGGTACGTTTCGTTTTCAGTTACGACAAGGACTTGGTCACCGTCATTTTTGATTTCAGTAGTACGGATATTTTGAAGCAATTCAATGCCGTCTTCTTCCATGTATTGTTTAGCAAGAGCTGCGATGGAAGGTTCTGCTCGAGGTAGGAAAGTATCTAAGGCATCTAGGACTGTAACTTTGCTTCCAAGTTTGTTGTAAAGACCTGCAAATTCAAGACCGATGTTTCCGCCACCAAGAACTCCAAGTTTTTCAGGCAATTTGTCCAAGTTTTGGATACCTGTTGAGTCAAAGACGTTTTTGCTTGTAGCAAGTCCAGGGATTGGCAAGACGTTTGAAACGGCACCGGTATTGATAACGATAGTTTCAGCAGTCAGTTCTTGTTTTTCATCACCAGCTTGGATTTCGATGACTTTATTTGAAAGGAAATGAGCTTCCGCATCAAAGATATCCACGCCTGTACCAGCAACAGTCGCATAGTTTTTACCGTTGAGGCGACTAGTGATAGTATTTTTGGTAGCAATCACTTCTTCAAAAGACAAATCTTTCTCAGCAGCAACTAGCAAGGTTTTAGTTGGAATACATCCGATGTTGATACAAGTTCCACCGTACATAGTTTTGCTACGTTCAACGAGGGCAACTTTTTTGCCAGCTGAAGCCAATTTACCAGCTAGTGTTTTCCCAGCTTTACCGAATCCAATAACGATTAAATCATAAGTTAACATTTATAGTCCTCCTGTTTGATTTTCATTCTAGCATAAGAAAACACTTTTTGCACAAATCTGCTACGGGAAATGGAGTGAGCTTGAAATGCTCCCTTCAAATCCTTTGAAAAACCAGTTTCAGGCCACATTACTATTAGAAAATCGTTTACATGATTTTCCTAAAGGATTCTACTATCTTTTGCTTTGGTCTTGTGTTATACTAGATAGGTTGCAAAGAAACCAGTACTTTTCTTTCGTGGAAAAGAAGCAACACGGTATCTCATTTTTGTTGAAGATACGTCATGAAAAGAAAAGTATAAACTAAAGCCCTATAGGGTGGCTTCGCACCACCTTTAGAAAGAAGAATAACGTGAAATTTAATGAATTTAATTTGTCTGCTGAATTGCTAGCAGAGATTGAAAAAGCTGGATTTGTAGAAGCCAGTCCTATCCAAGAACAGACTATTCCATTGGCTCTTGAAGGCAAGGATGTCATTGGTCAAGCTCAGACTGGTACAGGGAAAACTGCAGCCTTTGGCTTGCCAACCCTTGAAAAAATCCGTACAGAAGAAGCGACTATTCAAGCCTTGGTCATCGCTCCAACTCGTGAACTCGCTGTCCAAAGTCAAGAGGAACTGTTCCGCTTTGGTCGTAGCAAAGGAGTGAAAGTTCGCTCAGTTTACGGTGGTTCCAGCATTGAAAAACAAATCAAGGCCCTTAAATCGGGTGCTCACATCGTGGTAGGAACACCAGGCCGTCTCTTGGACTTGATTAAACGGAAGGCCTTGAAATTACAAGATATTGAAACCCTCATCCTTGACGAAGCGGATGAAATGCTCAACATGGGCTTCCTTGAAGACATCGAAGCTATTATCTCTCGTGTCCCTGCAAATCGTCAAACCTTGCTCTTTTCAGCAACCATGCCAGACGCTATCAAACGTATTGGTGTTCAATTTATGAAAGACCCTGAGCATGTGAAGATTGCTGCCAAGGAATTGACAACAGAATTGGTTGACCAGTACTATATCCGTGTTAAGGAACAAGAAAAATTTGATACCATGACCCGTCTCATGGATGTAGAACAACCAGAGCTTGCTATCGTATTTGGTCGTACCAAACGCCGTGTAGATGAATTGACTCGTGGTCTTAAGATCCGTGGCTTCCGTGCAGAAGGAATTCATGGTGATTTGGACCAAAATAAACGTCTTCGTGTCCTTCGTGATTTTAAAAATGGTAATCTTGATGTTCTAGTTGCGACAGACGTGGCAGCACGTGGTTTGGATATTTCAGGTGTGACCCATGTCTATAACTACGATATTCCACAAGATCCTGAAAGTTATGTTCACCGTATCGGTCGTACAGGTCGTGCTGGTAAGTCAGGTCAATCTATTACTTTCGTAGCGCCAAATGAAATGGGTTACCTTCAAATCATCGAAAACTTGACTAAGAAACGCATGAAAGGCTTGAAACCAGCGACAGCAGAAGAAGCCTTCCAAGCTAAGAAACAAGTAGCTCTCAAGAAAATCGAACGAGACTTCGCAGATGAAACTATTCGTGGGAACTTTGAGAAATTTGCCAAGGATGCTCGTAAGTTAGCTGCCGAATTTAGTCCAGAAGAACTGGCAATGTATATCTTGAGTCTGACAGTCCAAGATCCAGATAGTCTTCCTGAAGTGGAGATTGCGCGTGAAAAACCACTGCCGTTCAAACCGTCAGGAAATGGACGTTCTGGAGGTAATCGTGGACGCGACAATCGTCGAGGAAATAACCGTCGTGGTGGTCGCCGTGATGATTTCAAAAAAGGCAACCGAGGGAACGATCGTTTTGATAAAGACAGACGCTATCGTAATAAAGACAATAAAAAACCTCACAACACCTCAAGCGAAAAGAAGACTGGCTTTGTTATTCGTAACAAAGGAGACAAGTAGGAAAAAGCGATTCACATTGTGAATCGCTTTTATATATAAGGAAACCAAGGGTAAAAGAAGATGGTGATAGTAAAGGATAGGTGAAACGGAAAGGGATTTACCATGTCATCTTCTTATAATGTTATATTAACAAAAAATAATTCAGCTGTCAACACAAAAGAACTCATTTTTCTAAAATATTTTTGCTGTTCAAAATTGTAATTAAATAAGCAATTTTCAGATAATAATTGAAAATTCACGCTCTTTATGTTATAATGGTAGCGATTAAATGCGAGGTAAAAAATGGCACATTTATTAGAAAAAACAAGAAAAATTACTTCTATTTTGAAACGCTCAGAGGAGCAACTTCAAGATGAACTTCCCTATAATGCGATTACACGCCAGTTGGCAGATATTATTGATTGTAACGCTTGTATTGTGAATAGCAAGGGACGCCTTTTAGGCTACTTCATGCGTTATAAAACGAATACAGATCGTGTAGAGCAGTTTTTTCAAACTAAGATTTTTCCAGATGATTATATCCAAGGTGCAAACATGATTTATGACACGGAAGCCAATCTTCCTGTTGAACATGATTTGACCATTTTCCCTGTAGAGAGCCGTGCGGATTTTCCAGATGGCTTGACGACCATTGCTCCGATTCATGTATCAGGGATTCGCCTAGGTTCGTTGATCATTTGGCGCAATGATAAGAAGTTTGAAGATGAGGATTTGATCCTTGTTGAGATTGCGAGCACGGTGGTAGGGATTCAACTCTTGAACTTCCAACGTGAAGAAGATGAGAAAAATATTCGCCGTCGTACGGCTGTTACTATGGCTGTCAACACCCTTTCCTATTCAGAACTGCGTGCCGTATCAGCTATTTTAGCTGAATTGGATGGAAATGAAGGGCAGCTGACTGCATCAGTTATTGCAGACCGTATTGGCATTACACGCTCAGTTATTGTCAATGCGCTTCGTAAACTGGAGTCAGCTGGAATTATTGAGAGTCGTTCATTAGGAATGAAGGGGACTTATCTCAAAGTTCTAATTGGTGATATTTTTGAGGAAGTGAAAAAGAGGGACTACTAATGGCAAAGGCTTTAATCTCAATTGACTATACAGAGGATTTTGTAGCAGACCATGGAAAGCTGACTGCAGGGGCACCTGCTCAAGCCATATCAGAGGCAATTAATCGAGTAACCAGATTAGCTTTTGATCGTGGGGACTATATCTTTTTCACCATTGATGCCCATGAAGAGAAGGATACATTCCACCCAGAAAGCAAGCTCTTTCCACCACATAACATCATCGGAACTAGTGGGCGTAATCTTTATGGCCCTCTAGCTGACTTTTATGCTGAGCATGAGGCGGATAGTCGTGTCTTTTGGATGGACAAGCGTCACTATTCAGCATTTTCAGGAACGGGCCTCAATATTCGCCTGCGAGAACGTCGGGTTACTACAGTTATCTTGACAGGGGTTTTGACCGATATTTGTGTCCTTCATACGGCTATTGATGCCTACAATTTAGGTTATGATATTGAAGTTGTCAAGCCTGCAGTTGCCTCTATTTGGCCAGAAAATCATCAGTTTGCTCTTGGTCATTTTAAGAACACATTGGGAGCCAAGTTGCTGGATGAAAATCTGGCTGAAATCCAAGAATAATTCCCTTGGAAAAATGAAAAAAATCTGAAAAAAGTGTTGACAAAGATTTTGAAAGTTGATATACTAGTAAAGTAATCGACGCGGGGATGGCGGAATTGGCAGACGCGCAGGACTAAGGATCCTGTGACCGCTTTAGGTCGTGAGGGTTCAAGTCCCTCTCTCCGCATAGGATAAGAGTTAGCTTTGGCTAGCTCTTTTTGTTTTTACAAAGAAGACTAGAGGCTACGTTTCGTATATCGAAAAATATTGGCATCAAGAACAGTCATTGTATCAGAACATTTAAACTGAGTTTTCCATTTCATCCTATCAAGAATTTTCTCAGATACAAGTCAGAAAATGAAGAACTTAGGAAATGGAAAAATACTAATCAGAAAGATGTGATTATCATTTTTAAAATGAAGTAGATTTTTGATTGGTACTATACATCCTTATATAAGAAGAAAAGTTAGCGTTTGCTAGCTTTTTTGTTTTTTTCAAAAAATAAATCAAAAAAATTTTTGATTTCATAAACATTTCATATTTGGATTTTATAATAGTCTTACAAATATGGAGGTGACAAATGAATCCAATCCAAAGAGCTTGGGCTTATGTCAGCAGAAAACGACTGAGAAGTTTTATTTTATTTCTGATTTTATTTGTCCTTTTAGCAGGAATTTCAGCCTGTTTGACTCTGATGAAGTCCAACAAAACAGTAGAAAACAATCTTTACAAATCACTCAATACATCTTTTTCTATCAAAAAGATAGAAAATGGACAGACCTTCAAATTGTCTGACCTAGCATCCGTGAGCAAGATTAAGGGACTGGAAAATGTCTCTCCTGAACTCGAAACGGTCGCAAAACTGAAAGACAAGGAAGCGGTGAGTGGTGAGCAGAGTGTAGAACGCGATGATTTGTCAGCAGCGGACAAGAACTTGGTTAGCTTAACGGCTCTTGAAGATTCATCCAAGGATGTCACCTTTACCAGTTCGGCTTTCAATCTAAAAGAAGGGCGACACCTTCAAAAAGGAGACTCCAAGAAAATCCTCATCCACGAAGAGTTGGCTAAGAAGAACGGTCTTTCGCTTCATGACAAGATTGGCTTGGATGCTGGTCAGTCCGAAGCTGGAAAAGGGCAAACAGTAGAGTTTGAGATTGTCGGCATCTTTTCTGGTAAGAAACAAGAAAAGTTCACAGGCTTGTCTTCTGACTTCAGTGAAAACCAGGTCTTTACAGACTATGAAAGCAGCCAAACCCTTCTGGGAAATAGTGAACCGCAGGTCAATGCAGCGCGCTTCTATGTAGAAAATCCTAAGGAAATGGACGGACTCATGAAGCAGGTGGAAAACTTGGCTTTGGAAAGTCAAGGCTACCAAGTAGAGAAGGAAAACAAGGCCTTTGAACAAATCAAAGACTCAGTTGCAACCTTCCAAACCTTCCTGACCATCTTCCTTTATGGGATGTTGATAGCAGGAGCAGGAGCCTTAATTTTGGTCTTGTCTCTCTGGTTGAGAGAAAGGGTCTACGAAGTGGGGATTTTACTCGCACTTGGAAAAGGCAAGAGTTCGATCTTCCTCCAGTTCTGTTTAGAGGTAGTTTTGGTATCTCTTGGAGCTTTGCTTCCAGCATTTGTTGCAGGAAACGCCATTACATCCTATCTACTCCAAACTGTACTAGCCAGTGGAGATCAGGCAACCTTACAGGACACGCTGGCCAAAGCAAGCGGTCTATTAACCAGTCTCCTATCCTTTGCAGAATCCTATGTATTTCTGCTCTTGATTGGTTGCTTGTCTGTAGCCCTTTGTTTCGTATTCTTATTTAGAAAATCGCCGAAAGAAATTTTATCATCTATTAGTTAAGACTCTTCGAAAATCTCTTCAAACCGCGTTAGCCTTATCTACAACCTAAAAGCTGTGTTTTGAGCAACCTGCGGCTAGCTTCCTAGTTTGCTCTTAGATTTTCATTGAGTATAAGAAGGAGAAATCATGACTTTATTACAATTGCAAGATGTTACCTACCGTTATAAGAACACTGCTGAAGCAGTTTTATATCAGATCAAGTATAATTTTGAACCCGGAAAATTTTATAGTATCATTGGTGAGTCAGGAGCTGGAAAATCCACTCTCTTGTCCCTGCTTGCTGGTCTAGATAGTCCTGTTGAAGGTTCTATCCTTTTCCAAGGAGAGGACATTCGGAATAAGGGATATTCTTACCATCGCATGCACCATATTTCCCTGGTCTTTCAAAATTATAACTTGATAGATTATCTTTCTCCGCTGGAAAATATCCGCTTGGTCAACAAAAAAGCAAGCAAGGATACGCTTCTTGAGCTTGGTTTGGATGAGAGTCAGATCAAGCGGAATGTTCTCCAGTTATCAGGTGGTCAACAGCAACGTGTAGCCATCGCTCGCAGTTTAGTCTCAGAAGCTCCGGTTATTCTAGCTGATGAGCCAACAGGAAATCTGGACCCTAAAACTGCCGGAGATATTATCGAACTGCTCAAATCACTTGCCGAGAAAACAGGTAAATGTGTGATCGTCGTCACCCACAGTAAAGAAGTGGCACAAGCGTCAGATATTACACTTGAATTGAAGGATAAGAAACTGACTGAAATATAGAATCTAGTTATTAAACTTTAAAATAGTATTAGTTGGTAACCAGATATGTGTAAAGTAATAATAAACGAAGTGAGTCTTTAACAACTATTTCCCGCAGTAGTGATAGCCTAGATAATAACTTTGTTATTATCTAGGCCGGAATTTTTGAGACATATGGCTCAAAAATTAGGGATGAAATTCCTACAGGAAGTTGCTCCCGTCCGCACAATCCAAGGGAAATAGTAAAAAAATAATTTATATAAGTTATAAGACATTGAAATAGAACAAAATCTAGAAAGGGAACCTATGTTACACAACGCATTTGCCTATGTTACAAGGAAGTTTTTCAAATCGATTGTTATCTTCCTGATTATTCTCCTCATGGCGAGCTTGAGTTTGGTCGGCTTGTCGATCAAGGGAGCTACCGCCAAGGCTTCTCAGGAGACCTTTAAAAATATCACCAATAGTTTCTCCATGCAAATCAATCGTCGCGTCAATCAAGGAACACCACGTGGTTCTGGGAATATCAGGGGTGAGGATATCAAAAAAATCACCGAAAATAAGGCCATCGAGTCTTATGTTAAACGCATCAACGCTATCGGAGATTTGACTGGATATGAACTCATCGAAACGCCAGAAACCAAGAAAAATCTCACTGCAGACCGTGCCAAACGGTTTGGAAGTAGTTTGATGATTACAGGTGTCAATGACTCCTCTAAAGAAGATAAGTTTGTCTCTGGCTCATATAAACTAGTCGAAGGTGAGCACCTAACCAACGACGACAAAGACAAGATCCTCATGCACAAGGACTTGGCAGCTAAACACGGCTGGAAAGTTGGAGATAAGGTCAAACTAGACTCTAATGTCTATGATGCAGACAATGAAAAAGGTGCCAAGGAAACAGTTGAAGTGACAATCAAGGGCCTCTTTGATGGCCACAATAAGTCAGCAGTAACCTACTCACAAGAACTCTATGAAAACACAGCTATCACAGACATTCACACTGCTGCAAAACTTTATGGATACACAGAAGACACAGCTATTTATGGGGACGCAACTTTCTTTGTAACAGCAGACAAGAACTTGGATGACGTCATGAAAGAGTTGAAGGGTATCAGTGGTATCAACTGGAAGAGCTACACACTTGTGAAGAGCTCCTCTAACTACCCAGCTCTAGAGCAATCCATCTCTGGTATGTACAAGATGGCCAACCTCCTCTTCTGGGGTAGCTTGAGCTTCTCAGTCCTTCTCCTTGCACTCTTGCTCAGCCTTTGGATCAACGCCCGTCGCAAGGAAGTGGGAATTCTCCTCTCTATCGGTCTCAAGCAGGTAAGTATCTTGGGGCAATTCATCACCGAATCTATCCTGATTGCCATTCCTGCTCTCGTTTCTGCTTACTTCCTAGCCAACTACACAGCCCGTGCCATCGGAAATACTGTTCTTGCCAATGTTACTTCAGGTGTTGCCAAGCAAGCCAGCAAGGCTGCTCAAGCCTCTAACCTTGGTGGTGGTGCAGAAGTAGACGGCTTTAGCAAGACCTTGTCGAGCCTAGACATTTCCATTCAGACATCAGACTTTATCATCGTCTTTGTCCTTGCTTTGGTTCTAGTGGTTCTCGTTATGGCGCTTGCTTCAAGCAATCTCCTTAGAAAACAACCAAAAGAGCTCTTGCTCGATAGTGAATAAAAAACTTGCTACCTATTCTCTCCTAAATGGGGTATAATATAGGTAGCATTTTTATCTATTTCATCTTGATGGGAAGAGGTTTTATCAGGATGAAACTGAGATAATTTACAAGAAATTTAAAGGAATGTGAAACGTTTTTCTATGAAAATTTTAATTGTAGAAGATGAAGAGATGATTCGTGAGGGGATTAGTGACTATCTGACGGATTGTGGTTATGAAACCATTGAAGCAGCAGACGGTCAGGAAGCTCTAGAAAAATTTTCCAGCTATGAGGTGGCCCTGGTTTTACTGGATATCCAGATGCCCAAGCTCAATGGCCTAGAAGTCCTAGCCGAGATTCGTAAAAGCAGCCAGGTCCCTGTCTTGATGCTGACCGCCTTTCAGGATGAGGAATACAAGATGAGTGCCTTTGCCTCTCTGGCAGATGGTTATCTGGAAAAGCCCTTCTCTCTCTCCCTTCTAAAAGTGAGGGTAGATGCAATTTTCAAGCGCTACTACGATACGGGACGAATCTTTTCCTATAAGGATACCAAGGTAGACTTTGAGAGTTATAGTGCAAGCCTCGCAGGTCAAGAAGTGGCTATCAATGCCAAAGAGTTGGAAATTCTGGACTATCTGGTGAAAAATGAAGGCCGGGCCTTGACTCGTTCTCAGATAATTGATGCGGTCTGGAAGGTGACAGATGAGGTTCCCTTTGACCGTGTCATTGATGTCTATATCAAGGAACTGCGGAAAAAGCTAGACTTGGATTGTATCCTCACTGTGCGCAATGTTGGTTATAAATTGGAGCGAAAATGAAACGAACAGGTCTATTTACTAAAATATTTATCTATACCTTCTCGATTTTTAGTGTTCTGGTTATTTGTCTTCATTTAGCTATTTATTTTCTCTTTCCCTCTACTTATCTGAGCCATCGTCAGGAAACCATTGGCCAAAAAGCGACTGCTATTGCCCAATCCCTAGACGGAAAAGATAGGCAAAGCATCGAGCAAGTGTTGGACTTGTATTCCCAGAGCAGTGATATCAAAGGAGCTGTCAAGGGAGAGATGACCGAGGACAAGTTAGAAGTCCAGGACAATCTTCCTCTGGATACGGACCGTCAGACCACTTCTCTCTTTATCGAGGAGCGTGAGGTGAAAACGCAAGACGGAGGGACTATGACTCTACAGTTTTTAGCGTCCATGGATTTGCAAAAGGAAGCAGAGCAGATCAGTCTCCAATTTCTTCCTTATACCTTGCTGGCATCCTTTCTGATTTCCCTCTTGGTGGCCTACATCTATGCTCGGACCATTGTTGCACCGATTTTGGAAATCAAACGGGTGACCCGTCGGATGATGGATTTGGATGCTCAAGTGCGATTGCGCGTGGATTCTAAGGATGAGATAGGTGATCTCAAGGAACAAATCAATAGCCTTTACCAGCATCTCTTGACTGTCATTGCGGACTTGCATGACAAGAATGAAGCTATTCTCCAGCTGGAGAAGATGAAGGTTGAGTTCCTACGAGGGGCTTCTCATGAATTGAAAACACCTCTGGCTAGTTTGAAAATCCTGATTGAGAATATGAAAGAAAATATCGGTCGTTATAAGGATAGAGACCACTATCTGGGAGTTGCCTTGGGGATTGTGGATGACCTCAGTCATCACGTTCTCCAGATATTGTCTCTTTCTTCTGTTCAGGAATTGCGAGACGAGAAAGAAGAGGTTGACCTCCTTCAGATGACGCAAAGTCTGGTTAAGGATTATGCTTTGCTCGCCAAGGAGAGAGAACTTCAGGCAGACATTAGCCTAACCCATCAGCAGGCTTACATAAACCCATCTGTCATGAAACTGATATTATCGAATCTCATCAGCAATGCTATCAAGCACTCCACTACAGGCGGCTTGGTCCGCATTGGCGAGAGGGAAGGGGAGCTCTTTATCGAGAATAGCTGTAGTCCTGAAGAACAAGAACAATTGGCCCAGTCTTTTTCTGAAAATGCTAGTCGCAAGACCAAGGGTTCGGGAATGGGCCTCTTTGTGGTCAAAAGTTTATTAGAACATGAGAAATTGTCTTATCGTTTTGAAAGGCGGGATGATCGCTTGACTTTCTTTATACGCTTTCCTAGAGTGAACCAAGATTAAAAAGAAAGGGTTTACATCGATCGGATTAGAAGAAATTCAATCTAAAGTATGGGAAAAACTAGCTTTTTTTATCAAAAAGTGATAAAATGAACAATGTAAATGGGTTGACCCATAAAAATATACAGGAGGCCTGATAAAATGGCAATCGTTTCAGCAGAAAAATTTGTCCAAGCAGCTCGTGACAACGGTTATGCAGTTGGTGGATTTAACACAAACAACCTTGAGTGGACTCAAGCTATCTTGCGTGCAGCAGAAGCTAAAAAAGCTCCAGTTTTGATCCAAACTTCTATGGGTGCTGCGAAATACATGGGTGGTTACAAAGTATGTAAACTTCTCATCGAAAACCTTGTAGAATCAATGGGAATTACTGTACCAGTTGCTATTCACCTTGACCATGGTCATTATGAAGATGCACTTGAATGTATCCGAGTTGGTTATACTTCAGTTATGTTTGACGGTTCACACCTTCCAGTTGAAGAAAACCTTGAAAAAGCTCGTAAAGTTGTAGAATTTGCTCATGCAAACGGCGTATCAGTAGAAGCTGAAGTTGGTACTATCGGTGGTGAAGAAGACGGAATCATTGGTGATGGCGAATTGGCTCCAATTGAAGATGCTAAAGCAATGGTTGCAACTGGTATTGACTTCTTGGCAGCTGGTATCGGTAACATCCACGGTCCTTACCCAACAAACTGGAAAGGTCTTCACCTTGATCACTTGCAAAAATTGACAGAAGCAGTTCCAGGCTTCCCAATCGTATTGCATGGTGGTTCAGGTATTCCTGATGACCAAATTCAAGCAGCTATCAAACTTGGTGTTGCGAAAGTTAACGTTAATACTGAATGCCAAATCGCATTTGCTAACGCAACTCGTAAATTTGTTGCTGAATACGAAGCAAACGAAGCAGAATACGATAAGAAGAAACTCTTTGACCCACGTAAATTCTTGAAACCAGGTTTCGAAGCAATTACAGAAGCTGTTGAAGAACGTATCGACGTATTCGGTTCAGAAGGTAAAGCATAATTTAGCTGAACAATACAGATAGAACCTGCCCATTAGGGTGGGTTTTTTGGTGTTTTAAGGAAACTATTAAGGCAGAATTTTGGGTTAAAAATATCATTTTATGAGAGAAATCTCTAATTTCATAATCTTCAAGCAAACGCTTGCATTCCGTTTTTTATTGGACTATAATAGGTTGGTATAAAGCCTTCTGTAATGATAAAATGTAGAAGGTGTAAAAAGTAAGGATTTAGAATATTTGTAGTCAAAAATACAATGTTGCTATTCCTTGCGACAGGGAGATAGATATGGCAATGATAGAAGTAGAGCATCTTCAGAAGAATTTTGTGAAGGCAGTAAAGGAGCCGGGGCTAAAGGGGGCTTTGCGCTCCTTTATTCATCCTGAGAAGCAGACCTTTGAAGCGGTTAAAGATTTGACATTTGAAGTTCCAAAAGGTCAAATTTTAGGCTTTATCGGGGCCAATGGTGCTGGGAAGTCGACAACCATCAAAATGCTGACAGGGATTTTGAAACCGACGTCTGGTTTTTGTCGGATTAATGGCAAAATTCCGCAGGACAATCGCCAAGACTATGTCAAGGATATTGGAGTGGTTTTTGGACAACGAACCCAGCTATGGTGGGATTTGGCTCTGCAAGAGACCTATACGGTCTTAAAAGAGATTTACGATGTGCCGGACTCGCTCTTTCACAAGCGCATGGACTTTTTAAATGAAGTCTTGGATTTGAAGGACTTTATCAAGGATCCTGTGCGGACCCTTTCACTGGGGCAACGGATGCGGGCGGACATTGCGGCTTCCTTGCTCCACAATCCTAAAGTTCTCTTTTTAGATGAGCCGACCATTGGTTTGGATGTCTCGGTCAAGGATAATATTCGTCGGGCCATTACCCAGATCAATCAGGAGGAAGAGACAACCATCCTCTTGACCACTCACGATCTGAGTGATATTGAGCAACTCTGTGATCGGATTTTCATGATTGACAAGGGGCAGGAGATTTTTGATGGAACGGTGAGCCAGCTCAAGGAGACCTTTGGCAAGATGAAGACTCTCTCCTTTGAACTGTTACCAGGTCAAAGTCATATCCTTTCTCAATATGAAGGCCTGCCTGATATAACCATTGATAGACAAGGAAATAGCCTCAATATTGAATTCGATAGTTCCTGCTACCAGTCAGCTGATATTATCAAGCAAACCCTATCTGATTTTGAAATCCGTGATTTGAAGATGGTGGATACGGATATTGAAGATATTATCCGACGCTTCTACCGAAAGGAGCTCTAAGATGGTCAAATTGTGGAGACGTTATAAACCCTTTATCAATGCAGGGATTCAGGAGTTGATTACCTATCGAGTCAACTTTATTCTCTATCGGATTGGGGATGTTATGGGAGCTTTTGTGGCTTTCTATCTTTGGAAAGCGGTCTTTGATTCCTCACAGGAGTCCTTGATTCAAGGCTTTAGTATGGCAGATATCACCCTCTACATCATCATGAGTTTTGTGACTAATCTTCTGACTAGGTCAGATAGCTCCTTTATGATTGGTGAGGAGGTCAAGGATGGTTCCATTATCATGCGCCTGTTGAGACCGGTGCATTTTGCGGCTTCGTACCTCTTTACAGAGCTTGGATCCAAGTGGTTGATTTTTATCTCTGTTGGACTGCCATTTTTAAGTGTTATTGTATTGATGAAAATCTTATCTGGGCAAGGGGGTATAGAAATACTGGGATTAACTATCCTTTACCTCTTTAGCTTAACCCTAGCCTACTTGATCAATTTTTTCTTTAATATCTGCTTTGGATTTTCAGCCTTTGTTTTTAAGAATCTATGGGGTTCCAATCTACTCAAGACTTCCATAGTGGCCTTTATGTCTGGAAGTCTGATTCCCTTGGCTTTCTTTCCCAAGATTGTTTCAGATATTCTGTCCTTCTTGCCTTTTTCATCTTTGATCTACACTCCAGTCATGATCATTGTTGGGAAATATGATGCCAGTCAGATTCTTCAGGCACTCTTGCTACAGTTTTTCTGGCTCTTAGTGATGATGGGCTTGTCTCAGTTGATTTGGAAACGAGTCCAGTCATTTATCACTATTCAAGGAGGTTAGTATGAAAAAATATCAACGTATGCATTTGATTTTTATCAGACAATACATCAAGCAAATCATGGAATACAAGGTCGATTTTGTGGTGGGCGTGTTAGGTGTTTTTCTGACTCAAGGCCTGAACCTCTTATTTCTCAATGTCATCTTTCAACACATTCCATCCCTAGAAGGCTGGACCTTTCAAGAGATTGCCTTTATCTATGGATTTTCTTTGATTCCCAAGGGATTGGACCATCTCTTTTTTGACAATCTCTGGGCACTAGGTCAACGACTAGTCCGAAAAGGGGAGTTTGACAAGTATCTAACACGTCCCATCAATCCGCTCTTCCATATCCTCGTTGAGACCTTTCAGATTGATGCCCTGGGCGAACTATTGGTCGGTGGAATTTTACTAGCGACAACAGTATCAAGCATTGCTTGGACTCTTCCAAAATTCCTGCTTTTCCTAGTCTGCATTCCTTTTGCGACCTTGATTTATACTTCCTTGAAAATCGCGACTGCCAGTATCGCTTTTTGGACTAAGCAGTCAGGCGCCATGATTTACATTTTTTATATGTTTAATGACTTTGCAAAGTATCCGATTTCCATTTACAATTCGCTTCTTCGTTGGTTGATTAGCTTTATCATCCCCTTTGCCTTTACAGCTTACTATCCTGCCAGCTATTTCTTGCAGGATAAGGATGTCTTCTTTAATATTGGTGGTTTGATTCTGATTTCCCTTGTCTTCTTTTTCATTTCGCTCAAACTCTGGGATAGGGGCTTGGATGCTTACGAAAGTGCAGGTTCGTAAGTTAGAAATCTTTCCTGAACTTTGGGATAAAAGCAATCCTTGCTTGATTTGGGTTAAGAAATTGTGAAATTTTCCCTTGACAATCGTTCTCAGAGTGCTATACTATGAAGGTAGTTGCCGATTTAGCTCAGTTGGTAGAGCAACGCACTCGTAACGCGTAGGTCACAGGTTCGATCCCTGCAATCGGCAGAATCAAGAAGCCCAATTAAGGCTTCTTTTTTTGTAACTATAGGAAAGGTGGAACGTTTGAGATAGGTTCTATTTGACGTCTGTGCCTCCTGCTTATAAATAAAAACTAAAATTTATATTTTGTGGTATAATATATTTTAATAAGCGCTTGTTTTCGTTCCGTTTTAGTGGACTATAGGCTGTTAATCATTCTAGAATTTTTTGCATAGGTTTTCTAAAAATTATAAAAATCCGTGGATAATAACGAATGAAGTCTAGCAAGCTTGGCTGAATATAAATCAAAAAGGAGAGAATTATGAATAAGAAAGAATGGGTAAAACAATTTGAGGAGGCGAATGGCCGCAAGCCGACTGCATCAGAATTAGCAGAGGCGCAGTCAACTAAAAAGTTTGCGAGAGGAACTAGAAACATTAAAATCTATATTGGGTTAGTCCTCGGTATTTTGGTTGCTATAATCCTAGTAAGTGTTTTCTCGCATTCTTTGATTGGAAAGAAAGAGTCAAATCAAGCATCGTCTGCTGTTTCAACTACAGAGTCAACAAGTCAATCGTCTACAAGCCAAGGAAAAACAGATGAGACTGATAAGGATAAACAAGAGGAAATTCAGAAACTCAAGAATCAACTGACTGCTTTAGATACCAAAATTACTGAAGCAGAAGCACTTGTTAGCAAGTTGAAGAAAGAAACTACCGTTCCAAAACTAGATATTGAAGCAATCAAGAACAATGATCTGTCTAGTTTAGAAGGTACTTGGCGTAGTCAATCTGGTAATGAATACATTATTAATGATTCTGGAGAAGTACGTGCGACTTGGTTTGCAAATGATCAAAAGTACGAATCTGTAGTTGGATTAAAGGTATCAAAAGGACAAGATAGTCGTAACCCTGAGACAGCGTCTATCAGTGCATGGGTAAAAGATTCTGTTGCTGGAGGATTTGTAGTAGTAGCTGTGCCAAGTGGAGTTGTTATGCAACCTGCTGATGACGGAAAGATTACAGATAAAAGCAATCATGCTGAGGAAAGACTACTTTCTGGGCAAGAGTATGGAGCGATGTTAATGAAACCAGAAGATGTTTATTATCGTGTGAAACCAGATACCAGTAA
Organism: Streptococcus oralis subsp. tigurinus; assembly: GCF_002093575.1. Classification (GTDB taxonomy): domain Bacteria; phylum Bacillota; class Bacilli; order Lactobacillales; family Streptococcaceae; genus Streptococcus; species Streptococcus oralis_CH. The sequence goes on from NZ_LNVH01000004.1 coordinate 319,301, forward strand.
ACTTGAGGAAGCAGAAAAGAACTTAGCTAAACTACAAGCAGATCGTGAATCAATCAAATCTTCTCTAGAGTCAAAGGAAAAGAAAAACTAGATTGTATTCGTTCAAAAATACTGTTGCAATCGGCAGAATCAAGAAGCCCAATTAAGGCTTCTTTTTTTGTTGTCGATAATATTCAACCACTTAGACTGAGATAGAGACCAGATAGGCAAAAGGGCTTGTTCTTGAAAAATTCCTCTGCTATAATGATTCATGTAAGGGACATGAAGAGTTGGTGTCAGACAACTCAAGTTTCCAAAAAAGAAAATGGAGACAAAAAATGAAAAAATTATTGGGACTTGTATTCTTAGTAGCAGCAGCGCTAGTATTGTATTTCGGCTCAGTTGGATGGCCAAGTTTGGATGTCAACCTCTGGTCACTCATTCCGGTAGGATTGTTCCTCTATTTCACGCTAGAAAACGTTTTGAAAAAAGACTACAAAGCCAGTCTCATGTGCTTGATCATTGCCTTTATCATTGCAAATGCTATCTTGGATCTCTTGCCAATTTCAAGTGGTTTGGTGATTGGTGCCGGTGTGCTAGCTTGTGTAGGGCTTGGCTACCTCTTTCCTGATAAAGATAAACAAGAAGACAAATAAAAAGTCTCGAGATTTCTCGAGACTTTTTTTACTGACCAGCGTAATATTTTTGGATCCCCTTTACGATGCCTGCGACCAGTTTATCTTGGTATTGGCTATCTCTGATTTGTTGGTTTTCGGTGAAATTATCCATATAACCAAGCTCTAGGAGAACCGCTGGTTTGGCTGTTTCGCGTAGGACAGCAAAGCTGCTCTCCAATAAACCGGCATCCTTAGCTCCTGTTTCTGCTAGAAGAGAGGAGTGGATGGCAGCGGCGAGGCGTTTGCTTTCACTCATACGATCAGGGTGATTGTGCCAGTATTGATTAATCTTACTTGGATAATCAGGTTCATCTCTATAGGAGTAGGTTTGAATACCGCTCGCTTTTGAGTAGGTATTACCAGTAGCGTTGAAGTGAATACTGATAAAAATATCAGAGTTGGTCTTATTAACCATACGAGAACGTTCGGTAACAAAATCAACGTCAATATCACTATCACGAGAAGTGAGGACCTTGTATCCTAGTTCTTCTAACTTAGTACGAAGCTTACGGTAAATCTGCATGTTGAGATCTTTTTCAGCTACATTGTAGTAAAAGGCACCTGAATCTTGACCACCATGCCCAGGATCTAGGAAGATAGTATTGCTGTATTGACCTTTTGTAAATCCACCTTCATTTGAAACTTCAGAAATCCATTGGCCATATTTTTGGAACAAGTGTTCCTTGCCGTCTATCTTGTAAGTTCCTGAAACATAATGTCCACTATCGTCCAGATAGTAACGAGCCTTGTAATAGTCGTCGTAAATCCACTCATTCTTGGCCATATAACCGCCAGACTTGAGGTAGTATGCTCCAATCCACTCCTGATTTGCATAACGGCCATCCGCTTTTAGATAGAACCATCTATTGTAGGATTTATCAAAAATCCACTCTTTTTCCGCCATGGCTCCACTGGCTTTGAGGTAGTAGCTTTCTTTCCATTTATTGGAAAGCATGACTCCATTTTGTTCAAAAGCATACCAAGAACCATTGATTTTCTCCCATTTGTCTTGGCTATATTTCCCATATGCATTAGCGTAATACCAATTTTCATTGATTCTCACCCAAGAGTTTTCTGCCATGGCTCCGCTACTGTCAAGCAGGTAGGCACCAATTGTTGTCTGGCTGAGCATCACGCCGTTTTTATCAAAGTAGTACCAAGAACCGTTGATTTTCTCCCACTTGTCTTGCGAGATTCTGCTAGATGGTGTGACATAATACCAATTTTGGTCTAATTTAGTCCAGCCCTTTTCTGCCATAGCTCCGCTTTTTGTGAGCAGATAGCCGTCAACGGCAGTGTTGCTGAGCATACTTCCAGTTTGATCAAAATAGTACCAAGAACCATTGATTTTTTTCCAAGTGTTCAGAGCTAGTCGTCCAGAGGAATCAGCATAATACCATTGGTTGTCCAAATTGGTCCAGCTATTTTCTACCATAACCCCATCTTGGTCAAAGGCATAGCCTTTGTAGATAGTAGAATGAAGACGATTACCATCTTGATCGAAGTAGTACCATTTGCCTTGGATTTGTTTCCAGTTCAAAGCAGGTTTATCATCTTGGTAAAAACGCCAGTGGTGATTTTCTTGGTACCACCCTTCTTTTTTGGGCTTGTCTTCTTGCACATTTACTTTCGGAAGAGTTTCTGATTTAGAGTTTTCCTCAACACTCGACTCTTTCTTTTCTTCTTTGGCAATTGCTTCCTTGACAACAGATGTGGATTGTGTTGTGTTTTCTTCTCCTAAGACGGATGCGGGTGCTAATCCTGCGATTGAAAGGATTAAAGCACTGGTCAGTAGTATCTTTTTCACTTTCTATTTCCTAACTTTTTTCCCTTTTTCATTTTTCCTATTAATTATCGAATTGAACTTCTTCTACTAAGTATTCGATAAAGCGTTCACCCATCTTAGACAGGCTGGTTTTTTCATGCTGGATATAGACTAGTTCAATCGGGTCGTCAATGTCCAGTGGAATGGAAACGATATTGTCTCCGTTGAGGTTGCTATTCAAAATCCCTGTCGCAATGGTATAACCATCTAAACCAATCAAGAGATTAAAGAGAGTGGCACGGTCACTGACTACGATGGATTTCTTATGGTGCTCTTGTGAAAGAATCTCTTCTGAAAAGTAGAAGGAGTTGTGCGTCCCCTGGTCATAACTCAGATAAGGGAAGTCTTCCAAATCAGCCAGTTTGACCTTGTCTTTTTTAGCTAGAGGGTTGGTCTTGCTGACAAAGATATGCGGTTGCGCAGTAAAGAGATGGTGAGCCAGCAGGTGATTGTCATCTAGCATTTTCGTTAAAACATCGCGGTTGTAGCTGTTCAAAAAGAGGACACCGACCTCGCTACGGAAGTTCTTGACGTCATCGATAATTTCCCAAGTCCGAGTTTCACGTAGGAAGAGCTCGTATTTTTCCATATCACTCTTTTTAAGTAACGATACAAAGGCATTGACTACAAAAGCATAGTGCTGAGAGGAAACGCTGAAAAGTTCGCGGTGGGCGATAGGATTTTTATAGCGTTCCTCCAGAAGCTGAGTTTGCTCGACAACTTGACGAGCGTAGGAGAGAAACTCCATCCCATCACGAGTCAAGGTAATGCCCTTGGGATTGCGGATAAAGATTTCAATGCCCATTTCATTTTCCAAGTCTCGAACGGCATTTGAAAGACTGGGTTGGGTGATAAAGAGTTGCTTGGCTGCTTCATTCATAGAGCCAGTTTCGACGATTTTGATAATATAGTGTAGTTGTTGAATTCTCATGTTTTTATTGTACCACACTTGCGGAAGAATGGGCAATGAAGACGAAGAAAATAGGGGGAAAGAGCCGGTCCAGTATTGAAAAAAAGTCTAGAATCTGCTAAAATGGAAGCTATGAAAACATTCTATGATGTGCAGCAATTTCTCAAACAGTTTGGCATTATTGTTTACATGGGGAAGCGCTTGTATGATATTGAACTGATGAAGCTCGAACTCTCTCGGATTTATGATGCAGGTCTGATGGACAAGCTAGACTATCTAGAGGCGGAAGCTGTTCTTCGTAGAGAGCACAAGATAGAATTAGACTACATAGAGAAAAATGGAGATAAGAACTTATGACAATTTGGATTGTTTGGGGAATCGTATTGGCGATGGCGGCATGGATGGGGTATAACTACCTTCGTATTCGTCGTGCGGCTAAGATTGTGGACAATGCAGAATTTGAAGCCTTGATTCGGAAAGGGCAATTGATTGATGTCCGTGAACCAGCAGAATTTCACAGAAAACATATCCTCGGAGCCCGCAATATTCCTTCAAATCAGTTGAAGTCAAGCCTTGCAGCCCTTCGCAAGGATAAACCTGTCCTTCTCTACGAAAACCAACGCGGACAACGAGTGACCAATGCAGCACTTTATTTGAAAAAACAAGGTTTCTCTGAGATTTATATCCTTTCTTATGGACTAGATTCCTGGAAAGGGAAAGTGAAAACGAGCTAAGATCAAGGAAAAGTTAATAAAGTCGGTCTCATATACTAAATTAATAATTATTTTAAGGAGTTTTTAAACATGCAAGACAAGAAAAAAAATCCACTTTTGGTGGGTATTCTATCTATCATTCTTAGTTTGTTATTTCCGTTGGGAGGTATTGGTTTAGGTATCACTGGTGTATTGTTTGCTAATGAACTTCAAAAAGAATCTGGACTTGATTATAAAACAGAGAGAATTGTATCTATTGTAGGTATTGTTCTTTCTGCTCTTAACTGGATTATTGGAATTATCTTACATATGAGTTAAAGAAGATTAAAAAAGCTTTAAATTTAAAGCTTTTTTCTTTTATCCACTTTTCTCTAAATAGTTTTTAATAATTTTCAATTCCTCTGGATTCAAGGGACGGTATTGTCCTTCTGCTAGTTCTGGGGCTAATGTAAAGTCACCGAATTGGACGCGTTTTAGGGCAGTCACCTTGACACCAACTGATAGAAACATCTTCTTGACTTGATGAAACTTGCCCTCAGAGATGGTGATGGAGGCATGGCTCTCTGTTGGGCCTGCGGATAGAATATCTAGTTTTGCAGGTTTACAAGTGGTTCCGTCTAAAAAGACAATCCCATCTTTGAATTTTTGGATATGGTCTGACGTGAGCGGTCCGTTGACTTCCACTTGATAAGATTTATCAACATGGTACTGGGGATGAAGGAGTTGAAAACCAAGAAGTCCATTGTCTGTCAAAAGGAGCAGTCCCGTCGTATCGCGGTCTAGTCTGCCGATAGCATAGAGCTGGTCAGACTGGATGTCAGGTGGAAGGAGGTCCATGACGGTTGGAAGTTTCTTATCCTTGCTAGCTGTAACGACTCCGTTTGGCTTATGAAGCATGAGGTAGTTGTGCTCGTAGCCTTGGATTTGTCGTCCTTGAAAGACTAATTTCTGTAATCCAGTGTCGACATTTTGAGCGAGTGAGCTGGCTGGACAATCATCTACTAGGATTTCTTTTTTTAATAAAGCCTGTTTCATAGCCTTGCGACTGACCTTTTCTTGGGCTAATAATCTATCTAAACGCATACCAGCTTATCTTATCATAAGTCTCTGACTTTGAAAAGAGTTGCCTTGACTAGAAAAGCAGAGTGAAAACATTTACACTTAGCTGAACTGTGATTTTTGAATGAGACTGTGGTATAATTGTTCAGTTAGAAATAAAAATTTAAATATTAGAGGAAATCATGACAAAATTAAGAGAAGATATCCGTAACATTGCGATTATCGCCCACGTTGACCACGGTAAAACAACCCTCGTTGACGAATTATTGAAACAATCAGAAACGCTTGATGCACGTACTGAATTGGCAGAGCGAGCTATGGACTCAAACGATATCGAAAAAGAGCGTGGAATTACTATCCTTGCGAAAAATACAGCCGTTGCCTACAACGGAACTCGTATCAATATCATGGACACACCAGGACACGCGGACTTCGGTGGAGAAGTTGAGCGTATCATGAAAATGGTTGATGGTGTTGTCTTAGTCGTAGATGCCTACGAAGGAACCATGCCACAGACTCGTTTCGTATTGAAAAAAGCCTTGGAACAAGACCTTGTCCCAATCGTGGTTGTTAACAAAATCGACAAACCATCAGCTCGTCCAGCAGAAGTAGTAGACGAAGTGTTGGAGCTCTTCATTGAGCTTGGTGCAGACGATGACCAGCTTGATTTCCCAGTGGTGTATGCTTCAGCTATCAACGGGACTTCTTCATTGTCAGATGATCCAGCTGATCAAGAAAAAACAATGGCACCAATCTTTGATACCATTATCGACCATATCCCTGCTCCAGTGGACAACTCAGATGAACCGTTACAGTTCCAAGTCTCACTCTTGGACTACAATGACTTCGTAGGACGTATCGGTATCGGTCGTGTCTTCCGTGGTAGTGTGAAAGTTGGGGACCAAGTTACCCTTTCTAAACTAGATGGTACAACGAAGAACTTCCGTGTTACAAAACTTTTCGGTTTCTTTGGTTTGGAACGTCGTGAAATCCAAGAAGCAAAAGCAGGTGACTTGATTGCCGTTTCAGGTATGGAAGATATCTTTGTTGGTGAGACGATTACACCGACAGATGCAGTTGAGCCTCTTCCAATCCTTCACATCGATGAGCCAACGCTTCAAATGACCTTCTTGGTAAACAACTCACCATTTGCTGGTAAAGAAGGTAAATGGGTAACTTCTCGTAAGGTAGAAGAACGCTTGCAGGCAGAATTGCAAACAGACGTTTCCCTACGAGTTGACCCAACAGACTCACCAGATAAATGGACTGTTTCAGGTCGTGGAGAATTGCACTTGTCAATCCTTATCGAAACTATGCGTCGTGAGGGTTATGAGCTTCAAGTATCTCGTCCAGAAGTTATCGTAAAAGAGATTGATGGTGTTAAATGTGAGCCATTTGAACGTGTTCAAATCGATACTCCAGAAGAATACCAAGGTTCTGTTATCCAAAGCCTTTCTGAACGTAAGGGTGAAATGTTGGATATGATCTCAACTGGTAATGGTCAAACTCGTTTGGTCTTCCTTGTTCCAGCGCGTGGTTTGATCGGATACTCAACTGAGTTCTTGTCAATGACTCGTGGTTACGGTATCATGAACCATACCTTTGACCAATACTTGCCATTGATTCCAGGTGAAATTGGTGGACGTCACCGTGGTGCCCTTGTTTCCATCGATGCTGGTAAGGCAACAACATACTCAATCATGTCTATCGAAGAACGTGGAACCATCTTTGTCAACCCAGGTACTGAGGTTTACGAAGGAATGATCATCGGAGAGAACTCTCGTGAAAACGACTTGACAGTTAACATTACTAAGGCTAAACAAATGACCAACGTTCGTTCAGCTACCAAGGACCAAACAGCTGTTATCAAGACACCTCGTATCTTGACACTTGAAGAGTCTCTTGAGTTCCTGAACGACGATGAGTACATGGAAGTAACGCCTGAGTCAATCCGTTTGCGTAAACAAATCCTCAACAAGGCAGAGCGCGAGAAAGCCAACAAAAAGAAAAAATCAGCTGAATAAGAGCTAGAAAGAGATAAAGATGGTCTATTTAATCATAGGGATACTCTTATTACTACTCTATGTATTTGCGACACCCCAAAGTATCAAAGGAACAGTCAACATCGTTATCTTGGTCTTTGTAGTTGTTGCACTCTTGATTTTGCTGATGTTATCCATCTTGCAAATCTTCCAATTACCGACAGAATTCTTTGTCACAATCGCCATGCTGGCTCTAGCCTACTTTAGCTTGAGAGACATTACGCTCATGCCAGTAAAAAAGAGCAGAAGAAGATAAATAGAAAGAGAGCTACGGCTCTCTTTTTCAATTTAAAATAAGATTTTTAAGACTTTCCTTAGGTGATTACGGGCGGTAGCGACTTTCTTCGAAATTCCATACCTAAACTTTGAGCCTATAGTCTCAAAGTTTCCGAATGCCTGAAATCTATTGTTTTCAGGCATTTTTATCACAACGGAAAGTCTAAGATTCCGTTTCTTGCAAAAAGGAATAAACCTAAAAATATTTTGTTCAAGTGAGTTTTTTTCCACATTTTAAGAGCTCTATATTGTTATAGAAGTTTAAAAAGTTAGTCCAAAAAAATATAATTATATTTTGCTAAAATCTATTGACAATTTATCATAATGGTGATATATTTGCGATAAATAGAAACCGATTTCATACTCTAAAATCTTACCTCCTGAAATCAATTTTCACCACAAGGAGTCTACTATGAAGAAACTATTCATATTATTATCAACTTTTTTTCTCAGCTTCTTCTTTGCTTGGATTATAGTCTTACGTGCGCCACAATATTTATATGCAAGCTATGATTCCGTTTCTCTACTTCGTGTCAAAAAAGATACTCAGGAACCGACGCGTGAGGTATTTGAAAAGGAATTAGAGAAGTTTGTAAACTCAGAACAGAGTTTAATAGCTAGAAGAATTGTAGAGCCGAGTAAGGATGGGACGACTCACTTTACTTATGCAACTTATGGTCAGGGAACATTACCAAAAGAATTCCAAGAAGCTAGCCAAGAAAGTCGTGAACGTAGTGATCCACTAAATAGTTATCTCCTTTTATCAGGCTCCTTGACGAAAGAAAAGCTAGCCGATAAATTAGGAGATTTGGGTTATAAAGCAATTGCTGACCGAAAGACACCTCCTTATTCTCTTGCTTTTCGAATTTTACTAAATCCACTTATTTTAATTAGTTTAGCAATATTTGGCTTATCTTTCTTTGCTTTAGTGATTATCACTCGGATTAAGGAAATGAGAGTAGCAGGTATAAAACTCTTTTCTGGTCAGACACTCTTATCAATCATGGGGCATTCTTTATCGACTGATATCAAGTGGCTCCTTCTATCAGCCCTCCTTTCCTTCCTAGGTGGGGGAGTCGTTCTTTTTAGTCAAGGTTTGTTTTATCCTATCTTGTTAGCTACCTATGGTTTTGGGATTAGTTTTTACCTTTTGTTTTTATTGGGGATTTCAATTTTACTAATGCTCCTTTACCTAATGAGTTTGAGTTACAAAGCATTAGTTCCCGTTATTAAGGGGAGATTACCCCTTAAACGCTTGATGACTTTAACCCTATTGTGTCAGTTAGTAGCTGTTTTTACAGTAGGCTACGCTGTTAAGACGGGTTTGACGTCTTACCAACGATTGAAAGAACTTGAAATTTCAAAACAAGCATGGAAGGATAGAGCAGATTATTATCAAATTTCTTTTGGTTTAGGTGATAGAGGAAAAGATACAGAAAATCTGAATAAGTGGTATGAATTTTCCAAAGAAGCAGTTGAAAAAGAACAGGCTCTATTTGTAAAAGATAATCTCATTCATTTTGCAAATCCTCAAGGAAAAAATGAACAGGGAGAGACACTGGATACCTATAGTCCAGATGCTAATGTTCTCTATGTCAGTCCAAGTTATTTGGATAAGGAAAATGTGGCTGTAAATGATGAGACTAGACAGAAACTAGCTCATCTTCAAAAAGGGGAATTTGGACTCTTATTACCAGAATCTCTTCGTTCACAGGAAGCAGAACTTAAGAAAGTTTTTGAAGAACGTTTGAACTATTACGGAAAATCAAGCGAGGATAAAGACGCTCCTTTAGAGTATGAAATGAGAGCGATTGTTAGCTATCTTCCAACAGGAGAAAAACGATTTGTTTATAATAACGGTGAAAGCCCGGTATCCATCCAGTACTTAACTGATCCGATTTTAGTTGTGTTTACTCCGACATCTACAGGTGATAGTTTCATTTCAAAATATATTTGGTCTATCAATGCTGGAAAGCAACTCTTTATCAAAGGATATGAGAGTGGTCTATCTCTCTTGAAGGAAGCTGGAATTTATGAGCAAGTATCTTATCTTAAAGAAGGAAGAAGTGTTTATCTAACTCGTTATAATGAAGTGCAAACTGAAACAGCAACTTTAATCTTAGGAGCCATTGTGGGGATAGCTAGTTCCTTGTTACTCTTTTATTCTGTCAATCTTCTATATTTCGAGCAATTCCGTCGAGATATCTTGATTAAACGAATTTCAGGTTTACGATTTTTTGAAACGCATGCTCAGTATATGGTTAGTCAATTTGCCAGTTTTGTATTTGGTGCTAGTCTCTTTATTTTACGCAGTAGAGACTGGGTAATTGGCTTACTCACTTTATTAGTCTTTCTAGTTAGTGCAGTTCTGACGCTTTACCGTCAAGCGCAGAAAGAATCTCGTGTTTCTATGACAATTATGAAAGGAAAATAGGATGATTGAACTAAAGAATATATCTAAAAAATTTGGAAGCCGTCAGCTATTTTCAGATACTAATCTTCATTTTGAAGGTGGGAAAATTTATGCCTTAATCGGTACAAGTGGCTGTGGTAAGACAACACTCTTGAATATGATTGGACGATTAGAGCCATATGACAAAGGGCAAATCATCTATGATGGCACTTCTCTTAAAGACATTAAGCCCTCTGTTTTCTTTAGAGATTACTTGGGATATTTATTTCAAGATTTTGGCTTAATTGAAAGCCAAACCGTCAAAGAGAATCTCAATCTGGGTTTAGTTGGTAAAAAGTTGAAAGAAAAAGAGAAAATCTCTTTGATGAAACAAGCTCTAAATCGTGTAAACCTATCCTATTTGGATTTAAAGCAACCTATATTTGAGTTATCAGGAGGAGAAGCACAACGTGTTGCACTAGCGAAGATAATTTTAAAGGATCCGCCTTTGATTCTCGCAGATGAACCAACTGCGTCGCTAGACCCCAAAAACTCTGAGGAATTACTTTCTATCCTAGAATCTTTAAAAAATCCGAATCGGACCATTATTATTGCGACCCACAATCCTCTTATTTGGGAACAAGTGGACCAAGTAATTCGAGTTACCGATTTATCACATAGATGATAAGAGAACATTAAGTTAGAAGAAAGAGTCACAAATACACTTTGTGGCTTTTTTATTTCCATAAAAATGGTAAAATAGTAGGAGTAGAAATGGAGTTTGAGACATGAAAGTAATCGATCAATTTAAAAATAAGAAAGTACTTGTTTTAGGTTTGGCTAAGTCTGGTGAGTCTGCAGCCCGTTTGTTGGACAAGCTAGGTGCCATTGTGACAGTAAATGACGGCAAGCCTTTTGAGGAAAATCCTGCTGCGCAAAGTTTGCTAGAAGAGGGAATCAAGGTTGTCACTGGTGGGCATCCTTTGGAATTGTTGGATGAAGATTTCGCTCTGATGGTGAAAAATCCAGGTATCCCGTATAGCAATCCCATGATTGAAAAGGCATTGGCAAAGGGAATTCCAGTCTTAACTGAGGTGGAGTTGGCTTACTTGATCTCGGAAGCGCCAATTATCGGTATCACAGGTTCAAATGGGAAAACAACCACAACGACTATGATTGGGGAAGTTTTGACTGCTGCCGGCCAACATGGTCTCTTGTCAGGGAACATCGGCTATCCTGCCAGTCAAGTGGCTCAAACTGCAACAGCCAAGGACACACTTGTCATGGAACTTTCTTCTTTCCAACTGATGGGTGTTCAAGAATTTCATCCTGAGATTGCGGTTATTACCAACCTCATGCCCACTCATATCGACTACCATGGTTCTTTTGAGGCCTATGTGGCAGCTAAGTGGAATATCCAGAACAAGATGACAGCAGTTGATTTTCTTGTTTTGAACTTTAACCAAGACTTGGCAAAAGAATTGGCTACTAAAACACAAGCCACTGTTGTTCCATTTTCAACTCTTGAGAAGGTTGATGGAGCTTATCTGGAAGATGGTCAACTCTACTTCCGTGGGGAAGTGGTCATGGCAGCGAGTGAAATCGGTGTTCCAGGTAGCCACAATGTGGAAAATGCCCTTGCGACTATTGCTGTAGCCAAGCTCCGTGGCGTGGACAATCAAACCATCAAGGAAACTCTATCAGCCTTTGGAGGTGTCAAACACCGTCTCCAATTTGTGGATGAAATTCAGGGTGTCAAATTCTATAACGATAGTAAGTCAACCAATATCTTGGCTACTCAAAAAGCCTTGTCAGGATTTGACAATAGTAAGGTTATCTTAATTGCAGGTGGTTTGGACCGTGGGAATGAGTTTTACGAATTGGTGCCAGATATTACAGGGCTCAAGAAGATGGTTATCCTCGGTCAGTCTGCAGAACGTGTCAAACGGGCAGCGGATAAGGCTGGTGTGGCTTATGTGGATGCCACTGATATTGCAGATGCGACCCGCAAGGCCTATGAGCTTGCGACTCAAGGAGATGTAGTCCTTCTCAGTCCTGCAAATGCTAGCTGGGATATGTATGCTAACTTTGAAGTACGTGGCGACCTCTTTATCGACACAGTAGCGGAGTTAAAGGAATAATATGAAAAAAATTGTCTTTACAGGTGGGGGGACGGTTGGACATGTCACCCTCAATCTTTTGTTAATGCCTAAGTTCATCGAAGACGGCTGGGAAGTTCACTATATTGGTGATAAACACGGAATCGAACACCAAGAAATCCTCAAATCAGGCTTAAATGTTACCTTCCATTCTATTGCGACTGGGAAGTTGCGCCGCTATTTCTCTTGGCAAAATATGCTGGACGTGTTTAAAGTTGGTTGGGGAATTGTCCAATCGCTCTTTATCATGTTACGACTGCGTCCACAGGCCCTTTTTTCTAAGGGAGGATTTGTCTCTGTACCGCCGGTTATCGCAGCGCGAGTGTCAGGAGTGCCAGTCTTTATTCACGAATCGGACCTGTCTATGGGCTTGGCCAATAAAATTGCCTATAAATTTGCGACCAAGATGTATTCAACCTTTGAGCAAGCTTCAAGTTTGTCTAAGGTTGAGCATGTGGGAGCTGTCACCAAGGTTTCAGACCAAAAAACTCCTGAACCAGATGAATTGGTGGATATCCAAACCCACTTTGATCCTAAATTGCCAACGGTATTGTTTGTCGGTGGTTCTGCAGGAGCTCGTGTATTTAACCAATTGGTGACAGATCATAAGCAAGAACTGACAGAGCGCTACAATATTATCAATCTCACTGGAGATTCAAGTCTCAATGAGTTGAGTCAAAATCTCTTTCGTGTTGATTATGTGACAGATCTCTATCAACCCTTGATGGAGATGGCAGATGTGGTGGTGACGCGTGGTGGTGCTAATACGATTTTCGAGCTCTTGGCCATGGCGAAACTCCATCTCATCGTACCATTGGGTCGTGAAGCAAGTCGAGGAGACCAGATTGAAAATGCAGCCTACTTTGTTAAGAAAGGCTATGCAGAAGAACTTCAAGAAAGTGACTTGACCTTGGAAAGTTTGGATGAGAAACTCAGTCACTTGCTTAGTCACAAGGACAAATACCAAGCTAGCATGAAAGCTTCGACTGAATTGAAATCTCTTGCGGATTTTTACGATTTACTAAGAAAAGACCTATCATAAGGAATATCAATGTCAAAGGATAAGAAAAAAGAATCAAGCCCTAAGAAAGAATTGTCTGAATGGCAGAAACGAAACCAGGAATACCTGAAAAAAAAGGCTGAGGAAGAAGCTGCCCTAGCTGAAGAGAAGGAAAAGGAAAAACAAGCTCGAATGGGGAAAAACTCTAAGTCGTTAGAGGAAAGTAAGAAATCATCAAGTTATTCCGACCAGAACGAAACTGTTCCAGACGAGGAACCATCCGAAAAAGAAGAGAAATCTAAAAAGGATGATCCTAAAGTCAAAGAAGAAAAGAAGAAAAAAGAAAAACCAGAGAAACCAGCCAAGCCTAAAATTGCACCTGTTCATATTTGGCAAGCTGTGAGTATCTTGGTACCGAGTGTCCTGGTCCTCCTTCTTTCAGTCTATTTGTTGACCCCGCTGTCGACCATCAAAAATATCGATGTTAAGGGAAATAGTAACACGCAGGCGGATGACATCAAACAGGCTTCTGGAATTCAAGATAGTGACTATACCTTAGCCCTATTGTTGGATAAGGAAACATACGCTGAGCGAATCAAGTCGAATCATTGGATAGAATCGGCGAAGATTGACTATCAATTTCCGACTAACTTTACGATTGAGGTTAAGGAATTTGATATTGTCGGTTATTATGTGTCTGGTGAAGAGTATTATCCAATTCTTTCTAGTGGTACAGTAGAGTCAACTCCTGTAAATCGCTTAAACTTGCCTGAGACTTATCTGACAGTTACCTTTAATGACGAGCAACAGGTGAAGGAACTGATCACAGGATTATCTACCATCAGTGAGGATATCAAGAGTCAAATCCAGAAAATCGAATTAGCGCCAAGCAAGGCAACAGCAGATCTTTTAAAAATTACTATGCTGGACACAGATGAGGTTTTGGTTCCCTTGTCAGAATTGAGCAAGAAATTGCCTTATTACAGCAAAATCAAGCCACAATTGACAGAACCGAGTGTAGTCGATATGGAAGCTGGAGCATACAGCTATACCATAGCGGATAAGCTAATAGAAGAAGCAGAAGAAAAAGCCAAACAAGAGGCTAAGGAAGCTGAGAAGAAAAAACAGGAAGAAGAAAAGAAAAAACAAGAAGAACAGGGAAATCAAAGTCAAACGAGCCAGCAGTCACAGAGTCGTTAGACTAACTTTTTCTCTTGATTTTTGAATGGTATAGAAGTCCAGTTTCAAGTTTTTGCTTGACAAGTCCTACTATAAATAATAGAATAGAAAAAAACCTTTAAAGCAGTCCAGAGAGGCAGCTAAGGTTAGACGGTGAAAGGGTGGAGACTACCCATTTTTCGTGGAACCTTGCTGTTGGCAGGTTCCTTTTTTCGTGGTTTGTTTTTGACTATACTCTCTTGCTTGCAAAGGTAAAAGGAGAAAGGTATGCGTGAATATCGTCCAGTTATTGCTCTTGATTTTCCTAGTTTTGAGGCGGTCAAGGAATTTTTATCTCTTTTCCCAGCAGAAGAAAGTCTTTATCTAAAAGTGGGGATGGAGCTTTATTATGCGGAAGGTCCAGAAGTTGTCCGTTATTTGAAGTCACTGGGTCATAGTGTCTTTCTGGATCTCAAGCTACATGACATTCCAAATACAGTCAAATCTGCCATGAAGGTCTTATCTCGGCTTGGTGTAGACATGACCAATGTTCATGCTGCTGGTGGTGTGGAGATGATGAAGGCTGCGCGTGAAGGTCTTGGAAAAGAAGCAAAATTGATTGCTGTCACTCAATTGACTTCAACTTCTGAAGAACAAATGAGAGACTTTCAAAATATCCAAACCAGTCTACAAGAGTCTGTGATTCACTATGCCAAGAAGACAGCTGAAGCTGGCTTGGACGGTGTCGTTTGCTCAGCTCAGGAAGTCAAGCTTATCAAAGAAGCAACAAGCAAAGATTTTATCTGTCTGACACCAGGAATTCGTCCAGCGGGAGCTGCGGTAGGAGACCAAAAACGCGTCATGACACCAGCGGACGCCTATCAAATCGGTAGTGACTATATCGTAGTGGGACGTCCCATTACCCAAGCTGAGGATTCTGTTGCAGCTTATCATGCTATTAGGGATGAATGGAACCAAGACAGAAATTAAAGAAATAGATCATAAAAACAAAAGGAGAATACTATGACACTTGCTAAAGATATCGCTAGCCACCTCTTGAAAATCCAAGCCGTTTACCTCAAACCAGAGGAGCCTTTCACTTGGGCATCTGGTATCAAATCGCCGATTTATACTGACAACCGTGTGACGCTTGCCTATCCAGAAACTCGGACCTTGATTGAAAATGGTTTTGTGGAAGCTATTAAAGCAGAATTTCCAGAAGTAGAAGTGATTGCAGGAACTGCAACAGCAGGGATTCCTCACGGAGCGATCATCGCTGATAAGATGAACTTGCCTTTTGCCTACATCCGCAGCAAACCAAAAGACCACGGAGCTGGTAATCAAATCGAAGGTCGCGTAGCACAAGGTCAAAAAATGGTAGTGGTTGAAGACCTCATTTCAACGGGTGGGTCTGTTCTTGAAGCCGTAGCAGCTGCAAAACGCGAAGGAGCCGATGTTCTTGGTGTCGTAGCGATTTTCAGCTATCAATTGCCAAAAGCAGATAAGAACTTCGCAGACGCAGGTGTGAAATTGGTGACTCTTTCAAATTACAGCGAACTCATCCACATAGCACAAGAAGAAGGTTATATCACGCCAGAAGGACTCGCTCTCCTAAAACGCTTTAAAGAAGACCAAGAAAATTGGCAAAACGTTTAAAACATAGAAAATCAGGTAGTCACTAGGATTATCTGATTTTTTATATGCGGGCAATAAAACAAAGGTTCCTAAAGGTAAAGAAGAATATAGGATAATGATAGAATGAGAGTCCTCTCTTTTTGGGGGCATATTCAGATAATCAGTTTGAAATTTCCAGACAAATTTTTTGAAAGGAATCTGAAAAAGAGGTAAGATGTTTATGTAAGATAAAGTAAACGCTTACTTAATAAGGAGGACACTTTATGTCATATAAAACAAGCAAGGCAGAAGGACCTGTAGATTTTATTAACACTTATGATTTGGAACCCATGGCGCAACAAGTCATTCCTAAAGCTGCCTTTGGTTATATCGCTAGTGGAGCAGAGGATACTTTCACTTTACGCGAGAACATTCGTGCCTTTAACCACAAACTCATCGTTCCACATACACTTTGTGATGTTGAAAATCCAAGTACAGAGATTGAATTTGCAGGTGAAAAATTATCTTCACCAATTATTATGGCGCCTGTTGCAGCTCATAAATTGGCAAATGAGCAGGGGGAAGTAGCTACTGCGCGTGGTGTGCATGAGTTTGGTTCTCTTTATACAACTAGTTCCTACTCTACTGTTGACCTTCCAGAAATTACAGAAGCCCTTCAAGGGACACCTCATTGGTTCCAATTTTACTTTAGTAAGGATGACGGGATTAACCGCCACATCATGGACCGTGTGAAGGCTGAAGGCTACAAAGCGATTGTCTTGACGGCGGATGCAACTGTAGGGGGCAATCGTGAAGTCGATAAGCGCAATGGTTTTGTCTTCCCAGTTGGCATGCCGATTGTTGAAGAATACCTGCCAGAAGGAGCTGGAAAATCAATGGACTTTGTTTACAAATCAGCCAAACAACGCTTGTCTCCACGTGATGTCGAATTTATCGCTGAATACTCAGGTCTTCCTGTTTATGTCAAGGGGCCACAATGCCGTGAGGACGTTGAACGTTCGCTTGCCGCAGGTGCCTCTGGTATCTGGGTAACCAACCACGGTGGTCGTCAAATCGACGGTGGACCAGCTGCCTTCGACTCACTTCAAGAAGTAGCTGAAGCAGTTGATAAACGCGTGCCAATTGTCTTTGACTCTGGTGTTCGTCGTGGTCAGCACGTCTTTAAAGCCTTGGCCTCAGGAGCAGACTTGGTAGCTATTGGCCGCCCTGTGATCTATGGTTTGGCTCTCGGTGGTAGTGTTGGTGTGCGTCAAGTCTTTGAGCACTTGAATGTAGAATTGAAGACAGTCATGCAATTATCTGGAACTCAGACTATTGAGGATGTCAAACACTTCAAACTCCGTCATAACCCATACAACCCAACCTTCCCAGTCGATCCTCGTGATTTGAAATTGTATTGATAAAGTAGAAGGCCTCCACCTGATGTGGAGGTTTTTCTTTGTGTATAGAAAGAATAAATCGTTATTAGAAACTATATAAATATATTTTTCAGTCAAATATCTTGCTAGGGCTTTCAAATTCTGTTATACTGGTCCAGTAATTAAATAATAAAGACATTTGGGGTGCCTTAGGCTGAGATGATACCCATTGAACCTGATACAGTTAATACTGGCGAAGGGAAATGTGAAAAGGTTTTTTTCGTATGTCGAAAAGAACTGTCTAATCTTGTAAGGTAAACTCTAATTCTCGTTTGTAATTGGAGTTTTTTTGTTTATCAAAAGAGGATAGGTTGGACGGCAAGCCTTTTGGTAGCTCTCCTTGAATGCCCCACTTTTCTTTGAAAAGGTCAAGTAAAACTAGGATTTTCTTGGTATTTTGTTGATTACGAACGAGTAAAGAGAGGAAAAGTAAATATGGAAACACAAGACTATGCATTTCAGCCAGGTTTGACCGTTGGAGAATTATTAAAAAGCAGTCGGAAGGATTGGCAGGCTGCAATCAATCATCGTTTTGTCAATGAACTTTTTGCGGGGACAATTGAGAATAAGGTCTTAAAAGACTACCTGATTCAAGATTATCATTTCTTTGATGCTTTCTTATCCATGCTGGGAGCTTGTGTAGCTCACGCAGACCAGCTTGAATCCAAACTTCGTTTTGCCAAACAACTAGGCTTTCTTGAAGCAGATGAAGATGGTTATTTCCAAAAGGCTTTCAAAGAGTTAAAGGTAGCAGAGAATGACTATCTAGAAGTGAACTTGCACCCTGTAACAAAAGCGTTTCAGGAGCTAATGTATTCTGCTGTGGCTTCATCAGACTATGCTCATCTTTTGGTCATGCTGGTCATTGCAGAAGGTCTCTATTTAGACTGGGGTTCTAAAGATTTGGCACTACCTGAAGCCTATATTCATTCGGAATGGATTAATCTACATAGAGGTCCTTTCTTTGCAGAGTGGGTTCAATTTCTAGTTGATGAACTTAATCGTGTCGGGAAAAATCGAGAAGATTTGACAGAACTTCAGAAACGCTGGAATCAAGCAGTTGCTTTAGAATTAACCTTTTTTGATATCGGTTATGAATTATAGGACAGATGCAATCCTTTGATGTAGATTAAAAGAATGAACAAACAAACTATATAAATATATTTTCCAGTCAAATATCTTGCTAGGGCTTTCAAATTCTGTTATACTGGTCCAGTAATTAAATAATAAAGACATTTGGGGTGCTTTAGGCTGAGATGATACCCATTGAACCTGATACAGTTAAGACTGGCGAAGGGAAATGTGAAAAGGTTTTTTTCGTATGTCGAAAAGAACTGTCTAATCTTGTAAGGTAAACTCTAATTCTTAATTGTAATTGGAGTTTTTTTGTTTATCAAAAGAGGATAGGCTTGACGGTAAGCCGTTCGGTAGCTCTCCTTGAATGCCCCACTTTTCTTTAAAAAAGGAGTTTTTTATGTTGAAAAAATGGCAGTTAAAAGATGTTATCTTGCTTGCGTTCTTGTCTATCTTTTTTGGTGGCGTTTTTGTGGGTTCCGGCTATCTGTTTGATATCCTCACCCTAATCTTGGCCCCTTTTGGTTTACAGGCTTTTGCCAATGAAATCCTCTTTGGTCTCTGGTGTATGGCTGCGCCCATTGCGGCTATCTTTGTTCCAAGAGTCGGAAGTGCAACGATTGGAGAAGTGCTTGCTGCACTTGCTGAAGTTCTTTATGGTAGCCAATTTGGTCTAGGCGCTCTTTTGTCCGGCTTGGTTCAAGGTTTGGGAAGTGAATTTGGTTTTATCGTAACTAAGAATCGCTATGAAAGTTGGCTCTCTCTAACTGCTAATAGTATTGGGATTACGCTTTTTAGCTTTATCTATGAATACATTAAGTTAGGTTATTACGCCTTCTCCCTTCCTTTTGTCCTTTCCTTGTTGGTGGTGCGTTTTATTTCCGTCTTTTTCTTCTGTACCATCTTGGTTCGTGCCATTGTAAAACTCTACCATCAGTTTGCAGCTGGAGGCAAGGCGTAGATGGGGTTGGAACTACGGGGGATTCAGTCCCCAATCTTCTTTGAACCGATTGATTTTATTTTTCATGCGCAAGATTTTATCTTGTTAGTTGGGAGCAGTGGTTCAGGAAAATCCAGTCTCTTTCAAATCATTGCTCAAGTCAGTTCTCTTCCCTATAGTGGTCAAGTCCTGATAGATGGGAGCGAGGTCAGTCAGCTTTCTATCGTCGAACGTGTCCAGACGGTTGGCATTCTCTTTCAAAATCCCAATCACCAATTTACCATGGAGAACTTGTTTGAGGAGCTGATTTTTACCTTGGAAAATATTGGCCATCCTGTGCAAGAGATTGATGCTAAAATAGCTGAGGTGGTTCGGCAATGTCGCTGCAAGGCGATTTTGCACCGTCCCATTCATCACTTATCAGGTGGGGAAAAGCAAAAGGCTGCTTTGGCTGTTCTCTTTGCTATGAATCCTAGGGTCTATCTCTTGGATGAGCCTTTTGCTTCCATTGACCGCAAGAGCAGGTTAGAGATATTGGAGATTCTAAAAGAGTTGGTCTCTGATGGGAAGACAGTTATTTTGTGCGACCATGATTTATCTGATTATGAAGCCTATATCGACCATATGGTGGAGCTAAGAGACGGACAACTAAGGGAAATAAATCAACTTCCTACCTCTGAGATGACACAGGTTGCTTCAAAGGAAGTTGCTTCTAGCCCAGAACTATTCCATATGGACCGTGTGACTTGTGAGCTGGGTAATCGCCCCCTCTTTTCGATTGCTGATTTTACTATCTACCAAGGAATTTCCTGTATCTTGGGTGATAATGGTATCGGGAAATCAACCCTCTTTCGCTCTATTCTTCAATTTCAAAAGTATAAAGGGCTCATTACTTGGAAGGGGAAAGTCCTGAAAAGGAAAAAGAGTGTGTATCGTGATCTGACGGGAGTTGTTCAGGAAGCTGAAAAGCAATTTATCCGAGTCAGTCTGCGAGAGGAACTGCAATTAGATAGTCCAGACTCTGAAAGAAATCAGCGGGTACTCCAAGCTTTACGATATTTTAATCTGGAGCAGGCTCTTGATAAGAGTCCCTATCAATTAAGTGGTGGCCAGCAAAAGATTCTTCAGCTATTGACCATCTTGACCAGCAAGGCGTCTGTGATTTTGCTAGACGAACCCTTTGCTGGTTTGGATGATAGAGCTTGCCATTATTTTTGTCAGTGGATGTTGGAGGACAGAAATCAAGGAAGAAGTTTTTTGATCATTAGCCATCGTTTAGATCCCTTGATCTCTGTGGTCGATTATTGGATCGAGATGACTAGTGAGGGTCTCCGTCATATTAAAGATGTGACAATCAGCAAACCTCTCAGTTTTCTGAGTAGGAATAGTCAAGGGGAGGTGAGGTAGTATGATCAAAGTAGCAACCCAGACACCGATAATCAGTCTCTTCTTGCTAATTTTATCCTTGGAAACATCCTTCATTCCTTCGATTGCTCTTAATCTTTCTGTAGTCGCATTTTGCGTACTCTTTTTGCTCTATCACCGTCGATTTAAAATGTTGGCTTGGATGCTCTTGCTCGCCATTTTACCATCTTTGGCTAATTACTGGGCAATTCAGTTACATGGGGATGCTTCGCAGGCAGTGATACTTGGGACGAGAGCTTTTGTGACGGTTTGTATTGGTCTTATCTTTGTTTCCAGTATTTCCCTAAAAGAGCTTCTCTTGTACTTGGCTCAAAAGGGGTTATCGCGTTCTTGGGCCTATGCTTTAATTGTGGTATTCAATTCCTTTCCCCTCATTCAGCAGGAAATCAAGTCTCTCAAGGAAGCTTGCTTATTGCGTGGTCAAAAATTGCATGTTTGGTCGCCCTTGATTTACAGCAAGGTTCTGATGACGGTCTTTAGATGGCGCCATCTCTACTTGAGAGCTCTGTCTGCACATGGATATGACGAACATGCGCAGTTGGAGAATCGCTATCGGACTTTTTATATTTCTAAAAAAACAAAATTAATCTACCTGCTGTTCTTTTTATTGCTTCAAACCAGTCTATTTTTATAAAGGAGTTATTATGGAATTTACAGATATTGCGATGGAATTATCCACGGAAGCTTGGCAGGCTTCCTTTAACCATCCCTTTGTTTTACAGTTACAAGAGGGAACGTTAGAACCTTCTATTTTCCGCTATTACCTGATTCAGGATGCCTACTATCTGAAGTCTTTTTCAGAAGCCTACCACCTCTTGGCTGATAAGACTTCAAACGAGGAAATGAAAAGACTCTTGAAACAAAATGCCCAGAGTCTAGTGGAGGGTGAGTTGTTTATCCGCCAACAATTTTTTAAGGAATTGGGAATCAGCGACCAGGAAATGGAGCAACATCCAATCGCTCCAACCTGTTATCATTACATTTCGCATATTTATCGACAGTTTGCAGAGCCAAACTTGGGCATTGCTTTTGCTAGTTTACTTCCATGTCCTTGGCTATACCATGATTTAGGCAAGGCACTTAATCGCAAACCATCCCCGAATCCTCTTTATCAACAGTGGATTGAAACCTATATCACCGATGAATTAGAACAGCAGATTAAAGAGGAAGAAGCGCTGGTCAATCAACTCTATCGAGAAAGCGACGAGACAGACAAACAAAAAATGCTAGAGGCCTTCCACCGAAGTGTCCACATGGAAGCCAAGTTTTGGGAGATGGCTTATCAACACCAAACATGGACGAGTGATTTGCAGTCCTTAGAAACAGAGAAAAAATAGAAAATGAGAAACCACCAACTACAAGTTCACAAATTAACCATTTTATCCATGATGATTGCTCTTGACGTAGTTCTTACACCCATCTTTCGAATTGAAGGGATGGCACCGATGTCCAGTGTAGTCAACATTCTTGCAGGAATTTTGATGGGACCTGTTTATTCCTTGGTCATGGCTACTGTCACAGCCTTTATCCGTATGACGACTCAAGGCATTCCGCCCTTGGCCCTGACAGGAGCTACCTTTGGAGCCCTCCTTGCAGGTCTCTTTTATAAGTACGGTCGAAAATTTTACTTTTCTGCCCTAGGAGAAATCTTGGGGACAGGGATTATCGGTTCCATTGTTTCCTATCCTGTCATGGTTCTCTTTACCGGATCTGCGGCCAAGCTCAGCTGGTTTATCTACACCCCTCGATTTTTCGGAGCAACCTTGATCGGTACAGCGATTTCCTTTATTGCCTTTCGGTTTTTAATCAAGCAGGAATTCTTTAAAAAAGTGCAAGGATATTTTTTCAGTGAAAGGATAGACTGATGCAGAAATTGACAAATCCTTTCCCTCTGGCAACCAGTTCCTTGATTCACTGCATCACCAATGAGATTTCTTGTGAGATGCTGGCTAATGGCATTTTGGCTCTGGGATGTAAACCAGTCATGGCAGATGACCCTCGTGAGGTTCTTGATTTTACTAAGCAAAGCCAGGCTCTCTTCATCAATTTGGGGCATTTGTCAGCAGAGAAGGAGAAAGCAATCCGTATGGCAGCTTCTTATGCAGTTCAAACTTGTCTCCCAATGGTAGTAGATGCGGTTGGTGTATCAGCGTCATCCATTCGTAAGAATCTAGTCAGAGAACTTTTAGAATACAAGCCCACAGTCCTTAAAGGAAACATGTCGGAAATCCGAAGTCTTGTTGGCTTAAAACACCACGGAGTTGGGGTTGATGCTAGTTCTAAAGATCAAGAAACTGAGGATTTGCTTCAAGTCTTGAAAGACTGGTGTCAGCTTTATCCTAGTACGTCGTTCTTAGTCACTGGACCCAAGGACCTCGTCGTTTCAGCAAATCAAGTTGCTATATTGGGAAATGGCTGTGCAGAATTAGATTGGATAACAGGGACAGGAGATCTGGTTGGAGCCTTGACAGCCGTTTTTCTCAGCCAAGGAAAGACTGCCTTTGAAGCTTCTTGCCTAGCAGTTTCTTATCTCAATATCGCTGCTGAGAGAATAGTTGTTCAAGGAATGGGATTGGAAGATTTCCGCTTTCAAACTCTCAATCAGCTCTCTCTTCTAAAAAGAGATGAAAATTGGCTAGATGCCATCAAAGGAGACTTTTATGAATAGTAAAGTACTTAAACTGTATCTAGTTACCAATCGCTACCAAGATTCTTTGGAAAGCTTTCTTGAAAAAGTGGAGACAGCCTGCCGTTCAGGTGTTACCATCATCCAACTACGAGAAAAAAATCTCACAACCAATCAATACTATCAACTGGCTAAACAAGTCAAGGAAATAACAGATGCCTATCAGGTTCCCTTGATAATCGATGATCGATTGGATATCTGTCTAGCAGTCGATGCTGCTGGGTTGCATATAGGCGACGATGAACTACCAGTTTCGGTTGCCCGCAAAGTCTTGGGTCCTAAAAAAATCCTCGGTGTCACTGCTAAAACAGTAAAAAGAGCCCTGGAAGCAGAAACATCGGGTGCGGATTACTTGGGAACAGGAGCCATTTTCCCGACTACGACCAAAGAAAATGCACCTATCACCCAGATTTCAACCTTGAAAACCATTTGCCAAACGGTCGCCATTCCAGTAGTTGCTATTGGAGGCTTGACGTCAGAGAATATTGACCAGCTTGCTGAAACAGGTATAGCTGGGGTCGCTGTCGTCAGGGATCTGATGCAGGCAGAAGATATAGAGGCAAAAACGCAAGCCTTTTTAACAAAGCTGGATGACATGATTTCCTAATCAAAAACTCTCTAATTTCCTTAAAGCGGGAACTAGAGAGTTTTTTCTTAATCTTTAAAGCTTGTATGATTGACTGGGCCAGAACCATGACCGAGTTGAGGAGCGTCTTGGATGGCTTTTGTGATAAAGGCCTTGGCCTTATCGACTGCTTGATAAAGGGTTTTTCCCTTGGCTAGTTCAGCAGTAATCACAGCAGCAAAGGTACATCCAGTACCATGGGTGTGACAGGTTTGAATTCGTGGACTTTCCCAGACAAATTGTTCCTCTTTGGTAAAGAGGAAATCCTTGGCACCGCCTTCGAGATGACCACCTTTGATTACCACAGACTGAGGACCAAATTCTTTTAGAATCAGGCGACCAGCACGCTGCATGTCTTCTGGATCATGGATTGAGAAACCAACAATTTCTTCTGCCTCAGGAAGATTGGGAGTGATAATGGTTGCAAGGGGAAGCAGGTTTGTTTTTAGGTAGGTTCTCGCACTAGAATCAATCAGGGTGTCCCCACTTGTTGCGACCATAACAGGGTCCAGCACATATGGACAGTCCAGCTTTTTAAGGTAGGGTTGGATGATCTCCATGATCTCAGTAGTTGCCAACATCCCAGTTTTTACAGCCTGAGGCTTGATATCCGAAAAGACGCTCTCCAGTTGAGCTTCCAACATTTGGTTGGAGACGTGCTCGATTAATTGAACGCCTCTGGTATTTTGAGCGACAAGGCTGGTCACAACGGCCATTCCATAGACATCTCTAGCTTGGAACGACTTCAAATCAGCCATGATGCCAGCACCGCCACTGGGGTCTGTCCCAGCAATGGTCAGAGCAACGGGTAAATAAGTCATCTAAAACCTCCCAACCAACTGAAGTTTGTATTCTTAAGAACAGGCTAGTCTGTTTTGGAAGGAAATAGAAGACTGGGTAGTCCTCACTATTTTCCACTTCCATCAGCCAGCATTACCTAGATTGAGTCAAAGGGATCTAACAGTCGTTAATCTCAGCTTTACGCACCCCTAGTGGTTGTTTTCTTTTTTCTTCAGTATAGCATATTTTTATAGTTTATATAGTAAAATTTGACTGCAAATCTCTCGTTACATGATTAAAATTCTATTTTTCGAAAAAATAAGAAGATTTATAATTGACAAATGTAGATTTTGAGAGTATACTTAGATTTGTAATTGACAAATGTAGATTTTGGAGGTGTGCTAATGCAGATTTCAGATGCAGAATGGCAAGTTATGAAGATTGTTTGGATGCAGGGGGAACAGACCAGTAGGGATTTGATCAGGGTTCTGGCAGAGCGGTTTGACTGGTCCAAGTCCACGGTTCAGACCCTTTTGGCTCGTCTGGTTGAGAAAGAGTGCTTGACCAGGAAAAAAGAGGGCAAGTCCTTTATTTATTCAGCCCTTTTAACTCTAGACCAAAGTCGAGACTTGCTTGTCCAAGATATCAAAGACAAGGTTTGTTCTCGTAGGATTAAGAGCTTGCTGGCTGATTTGATTGTGGAATGTGATTTCACTCAGGCTGACTTGAAAGACTTGGAAGTTGTGATTTCTGAGAAAAAAGCTAGCGCAGTTGCGGAAGTAAAATGTAATTGTATGTAAAGGAGACGCCATGTTAAATAGTATTATAACCATTATTTGTATTTCCCTTATCGCGTTTATCTTGTTTTGGTTTTTCAAAAAGCCTGAAAAATCTGGACAGAAGGCCCAGCAAAGAAAGGGCTACCAAGAGATTCGAGTGGAAGTCATGGGAGGCTATACGCCAGAGTTGATTATCCTCAAGAAATCAGTGCCAGCCCGCATTATCTTTGACCGTAAGGACCCGTCACCCTGTCTGGATCAGATTGTTTTTCCAGACTTTGGAGTACATGCGGATCTTCCTATGGGTGAAGAGTATGTAGTGGAAATCACACCTGAGCAGGCTGGGGAATTTGGCTTCGCGTGTGGTATGAATATGATGCACGGTAAGATGATTGTAGAGTAGGAGGAAATGATGACAGAAATTGTGAAAGCAAGCCTAGAAAATGGCATTCAAAAAATCCGTATCCGAGCTGAAAAAGGCTATCATCCAGCCCGTATCCAGCTTCAAAAAGGGATTCCAGCTGAGATTACCTTTCATCGTGCAACCCCTTCAAACTGTTACAAGGAAATCCTTTTTGAAGAAGAAGGAATTCTAGAACCAATCGGCGTGGATGAAGAGAAGACAATTCGTTTTACTCCTCAAGAGCTGGGTAAGCATGAATTCTCATGTGGGATGAAGATGCAAAAGGGAAGCTATACCGTAGTTGAGAAGACGCGAAAATCTCTATCCCTCCTACAGCGTTTTTGGATTACCAGTATCTTTACTCTGCCTCTTGTGATTCTCATGCTTGGGATGTTGACAGGGACTATTAGTCATCCAGTCATGCATTGGGGCACCTTTCTAGCCACAACGCCTATTATGTTAGTAGCAGGTGGTCCTTATATCCAAAGCGCTTGGGCCAGCTTTAAAAAACACAATGCCAATATGGATACCTTGGTTGCTTTGGGAACTCTAGTGGCTTATCTCTATAGTCTAGTTGCCCTCTTCGCTGGGCTCCCTGTCTACTTTGAAAGTGCTGGATTTATCCTCTTCTTCGTTCTTTTGGGAGCAGTTTTTGAAGAGAAAATGCGGAAAAATACTTCACAAGCTGTGGAGAAACTACTAGACTTGCAGGCTAAAACAGCAGAAGTCTTGCGTGATGATAGCTATGTTCAAGTTCCCTTGGACCAAGTCAAGGTAGGCGACCTGATTCGAGTGCGGCCCGGTGAAAAGATTGCAGTTGATGGTGTCGTAGTGGAAGGTGTGTCCAGCATAGATGAATCCATGGTGACAGGTGAGAGCTTGCCGGTAGACAAAACAGTTGGAGATACCGTCATTGGCTCAACCATCAATAATAGTGGAACCCTTGTTTTTAGGGCAGAAAAGGTTGGCTCAGAGACTGTTTTGGCTCAGATTGTAGACTTTGTGAAGAAAGCTCAAACTAGTCGTGCGCCGATTCAGGACTTGACAGATAAGATTTCAGGGATTTTTGTCCCAGCAGTTGTCATTTTAGGAATCGTGACCTTTTGGGTTTGGTTCGTCTTGCTCAGGGATAGTGTAGTCGTGCTTGGAGCTAGCTTTGTGTCTTCTCTTCTCTATGGAGTTGCGGTTTTGATTATTGCCTGCCCTTGTGCCTTGGGTCTTGCAACACCGACAGCTCTTATGGTAGGGACAGGACGCAGTGCCAAAATGGGGGTTCTTCTCAAAAATGGAACAGTCTTACAGGAAATTCAGAAAGTCCAAACTATTGTGTTTGACAAGACAGGGACTTTGACGGAAGGAAAACCAGTGGTCACTGATATCATTGGCGATGAGACAGAAGTGCTCGGCTTAGCTGCCTCTTTAGAAGAAGCTTCCCAACATCCACTGGCTGAGGCTATTGTCAAGCGAGCGAGTGAAGCTGGACTTGAGTTTCAAACTGTTGAAAATTTCCAAGCCTTGCATGGAAAAGGTGTTTCAGGGCAAATAGCTGGAAAACAAGTTCTGCTTGGAAATGCTAAAATGCTGGATAGTATGGATATTTCTAGCGCTTATCAAGAAAAACTAGAAGAACTAGAAAAAGAAGCTAAGACAGTTGTTTTCTTGGCTGTGGACAATGAAATCAAAGGTTTGCTTGCTTTGCAAGACATTCCCAAGGGAAATGCCAAGCTGGCCATCAGTCAGTTGAAAAAACGTGGTCTCCGAACAGTTATGCTGACAGGAGACAATGCAGGTGTGGCGCGTGCCATTGCCGATCAGATCGGCATTGAAGAGGTCATTGCTGGTGTCTTGCCAGAAGAAAAAGCCCATGAAATCCATAAACTACAAGAGGCTGGCAAAGTAGCCTTTGTTGGGGATGGTATTAATGATGCGCCAGCCCTCAGTGTAGCAGATGTGGGAATTGCCATGGGTGCTGGAACCGATATCGCCATCGAGTCAGCAGATTTGGTGTTAACAACCAATAACCTCCTAGGAGTGGTTCGTGCTTTTGATATGAGTAAGAAAACCTTTAATCGTATTCTGCTCAATCTTTTCTGGGCCTTTATTTACAATGTCGTCGGAATTCCGATAGCGGCAGGAGTCTTTTCAGGTGTTGGACTGGCCCTAAATCCAGAACTGGCAGGTCTAGCCATGGCCTTTAGTTCTGTATCTGTTCTGACCAGTTCACTCTTACTAAACTTTAGTAAAATAGACTAAAAGCGAGCTTGCTCGCTTTTTATACTCTTCGAAAATCTCTTCAAACCACGTCAGCGTCGCCTTACCGTACTCAAGTACAGCCTGCGGCTAGCTTCCTAGTTTGCTCTTTGATTTTCATTGAGTATTATTATAAAACAGAAACTAAAAACGTTTTCAAACTGTACTGTAATAGAGAATAAAAATTTCTGAGCACATTCTTAGGAGACCCAAAACAAATGTGGTAAAGTAGTAGAGTAAAAATTTGCTGAAACGTTTCCAAATAATATATGAAAACGGATGAATCAAGTTTTAAAAATATTTGAAGGAGAGTTATCATTATGACTCAAGGGAAAATTACTGCATCTGCAGCAATGCTTAACGTATTGAAAACATGGGGCGTAGACACAATCTACGGTATCCCATCAGGAACACTCAGCTCATTGATGGACGCTTTGGCTGAAGACAAAGATATCCGCTTCTTGCAAGTTCGCCACGAAGAAACAGGTGCTCTTGCAGCGGTGATGCAAGCTAAATTCGGCGGCTCAATCGGGGTTGCAGTTGGTTCAGGTGGTCCAGGTGCGACTCACTTGATTAACGGTGTTTACGATGCAGCTATGGATAACACTCCATTCCTTGCTATCCTTGGATCACGTCCTGTTAACGAACTCAACATGGATGCCTTCCAAGAATTGAACCAAAACCCAATGTACAACGGTATCGCTGTTTACAACAAACGTGTCGCTTACGCTGAGCAATTGCCAAAAGTAATCGACGAAGCTTGCCGTGCTGCAGTTTCTAAAAAAGGTCCAGCTGTAGTTGAAATTCCAGTAAACTTCGGTTTCCAAGAAATCGACGAAAACTCATACTACGGTTCAGGTTCATATGAACGTTCATTCATCGCTCCTGCTTTGAACGAAGTTGAAATCGACAAAGCGGTTGAAATCTTGAACAATGCTGAACGTCCAGTTATCTACGCTGGTTACGGTGGTGTTAAAGCAGGTGAAGTGATTACTGAATTGTCACGTAAAATCAAAGCACCAATCATCACAACTGGTAAAAACTTTGAAGCCTTTGAATGGAACTACGAAGGTTTGACAGGTTCTGCTTACCGTGTTGGTTGGAAACCAGCCAACGAAGTGGTCTTTGAAGCAGACACAGTTCTTTTCCTTGGTTCAAACTTCCCATTTGCTGAAGTTTACGAAGCCTTCAAGAACACTGAAAAATTCATCCAAGTCGATATCGACCCTTACAAACTTGGTAAACGTCATGCCCTTGACGCTTCTATCCTTGGTGATGCAGGTCAAGCAGCGAAAGCAATCCTTGACAAAGTAAACCCAGTAGAATCTACTCCATGGTGGCGTGCAAACGTGAAGAACAACCAAAACTGGCGTGATTACATGAACAAACTCGAAGGTAAAACTGAGGGTGAATTGCAATTGTACCAAGTTTACAATGCAATCAACAAACATGCTGATCAAGACGCTATCTACTCAATCGACGTAGGTGACACTACTCAAACATCTACTCGTCACCTTCACATGACACCTAAGAACATGTGGCGTACATCTCCACTCTTTGCGACAATGGGTATTGCCCTTCCTGGTGGTATCGCTGCTAAGAAAGACAATCCAGATCGCCAAGTATGGAACATCATGGGTGACGGTGCATTCAACATGTGCTACCCAGACGTTATCACAAACGTTCAATACGACCTTCCAGTTATTAACGTGGTCTTCTCAAATGGTAAATATGCCTTCATCAAGGACAAATACGAAGACACAAACAAACACTTGTTTGGTTGTGACTTCCCTAACGCGGACTACGCGAAAATCGCTGAAGCGCAAGGTGCTGTAGGATTTACAGTTGATCGTATCGAAGATATCGATGCAGTTGTTGCTGAAGCTGTTAAATTGAACAAAGAAGGTAAAACTGTTGTGATCGATGCTCGCATCTCTCAACATCGTCCACTTCCAGTAGAAGTACTTGAATTGGATCCAAAACAACACTCAGAAGAAGCAATCAAAGCCTTCAAGGAAAAATACGAAGCAGAAGAACTCGTACCATTCCGCCTCTTCTTGGAAGAAGAAGGATTGCAATCACGCGCAATCAAATAATTCCTCTCGTCGAAAATCAAATGTAAACTTTGTAGATTTTATTCTTTGATTTTCAAGAGTCTAACTTGAAAAGATCGGAGCAATCCGGTCTTTTTCTGGAGGATAGTAAATGAATTTAAATCAATTAGATATCATCGTTTCAGATGTTCCTCAAGTCTGTGCTGACTTGGAGCGTATTTTGGATAAAAAGTCCGATTATGTTGATGACAGTTTTGCTCAGTTTACGATTGGCAGTCACTGTCTCATGTTGTCCCAAAATCATTTGGTTCCTTTGGAAAACTTTCAGTCAGGAATCATTCTTCATATCGAGGTTGAGGATGTAGAGCAGAACTACCAACGGTTGAAAGAGATTGGTGTCGAGATTTTACACGGTCCTTGTGAAACGGATTGGGGAACAGAGTCCTTATTAGTTAAAGGCCCTGCTGGTTTAGTGATTGATTTTTATCGTATGAAGTAGGGCGCTTAATCATTTGATGTTAACCTTAATCATTCTTAAAACAGATTATGAGAATATGAATTATTGAAAGATCGGAGCAATCCGGTCTTTTTCTTATCACAAGATTGTAATGGTTTACATTTTTATAACAAAACTCTCAAACTCTTACTTGTTTTTGCATCATATTATAAAATAAAAAGCATAAAAGAATAAAAGAGGTTTTGAAAATATCTGAAAAAATGAAAGTTTTGGGTTGGGTAGCGACCTTCATGTCCGTTATGATGTATGTGTCTTACTTCCCACAAATCATGAACAACCTGGCTGGTCAAAAAGGGAACTTTATCCAGCCCTTGGTTGCAGCCATCAACTGTAGTCTCTGGGTTTACTACGGTCTTTTCAAGAAAGAAAGAGATATTCCCCTTGCGGCTGCTAATGCACCGGGTATCGTTTTTGGCCTAGTAACGGCTATCACAGCTTTGATTTAAAAAGAAGACTGGTTTCAGTCTTTTTTTTGTACATGTAAGCAAGATTAGTACCATCATTATCCATATATTTTCAAACTTTTTGCCCCCTTTTTAGTATAATAGAACTATCAAACCAAGTGAGGTAAAGTGATGACAGAAATACTACAATTTCCAGAGGGATTTCTCTGGGGTGGTGCTACGGCAGCTAATCAATGCGAGGGTGCTTATAATCAGGATGGTCGAGGTCTTGCTAATGTCGATGTGGTACCCATTGGACCTGACCGTGAAGCCATTATCACAGGTCAGAAAAAGATGTTTTCTTTTGAGGAGGGCTATTTTTACCCAGCAAAAGAAGCCATTGATATGTACCATCATTATAAGGAAGATATTGCGCTTTTTGCGGAAATGGGCTTTAAGACCTATCGGCTCTCCATTGCTTGGACTCGGATTTTTCCTAAGGGAGATGAAGGAGAGCCAAATGAAGCTGGTCTAGCCTTTTATGAGGATTTATTTAAGGAGTGTCACAAGTATGGGATCCAACCTCTGGTGACTATTACGCATTTCGACTGTCCTATGCATTTGATTGAAGAATACGGTGGTTGGCGCAATCGTCGGATGTTAGACTTCTATGAAAAACTTTGTCGTACACTCTTTACCCGTTATAAGGGTTTGGTCAAATACTGGCTTACCTTCAATGAAATCAACATGATTCTTCATGCACCTTTTATGGGAGCTGGGCTTTGTTTTGAAGAAGGAGAAAATCAAGAACAGGTTAAATACCAAGCCGCCCACCATGAGTTGGTAGCCTCGGCCATGGCGACTAAGCTTGCCCACGAAATTGACCCAGAAAACAGGGTGGGATGTATGTTGGCAGCCGGGCAATACTATCCTAACACATCCCATCCGAGAGACTACTGGGCTGCTATGGAGGAAGATCGCAAGAGTTACTTCTTCATTGATGTTCAAGCGCGTGGGGAATACCCAAACTACGCCAAGAAGCAGTGGGAACGCGAGGGAATCAAGATAGAAATGACGGCAGAGGATCTAGACTTATTGAAGAATTATACTGTTGACTTTGTTTCCTTCTCTTACTATGCAAGTCAAGTGGCCTCAGGGGATCCAGAAGTTAAAGAATTAGCTGCTGGAAATGTCTTTGCCTCTCTCAAAAATCCTTATCTTGAATCCTCAGAATGGGGTTGGCAGATTGACCCACTTGGCCTTCGTATCACCCTCAATGCCATCTGGGATCGTTACCAAAAGCCTATGTTCATCGTAGAAAATGGTCTCGGTGCTATGGATACACCGGATGAAAATGGTTATGTAGCAGATGACTATCGGATTGCTTACTTAGAGGCTCATATCAAGGCTATGCGAGATGCTATTTACCAAGATGGCGTTGAATTGCTTAGTTATACTACTTGGGGTTGTATAGATCTGGTTTCAGCTGGAACAGGCGAAATGAACAAGAGATATGGCTTTATCTATGTAGATCGTGATAATGCAGGTCAAGGAAGTCTCAAACGGAGCAAGAAGAAATCCTTCTACTGGTACAAGGATGTCATTACCAGCAATGGTGCAAGTATTAAGTAGAGCACATTTGTTCACTATTTTTATAAAATCTTCTCTCTACTTTATAAGATGTGAAAAAGAGTTCAATTAGACCAGGCTTTTTGCTATAATGAGGGGAGAAAAACAGACAGGAGAATAAGATGTCAGAACCATTATTTTTACAATCAGTTATGCAAGAAAAAATCTGGGGTGGAACCAAGCTACGTGATGAGTTTGGCTATGACATTCCAAGTGAAAAAATCGGAGAATACTGGGCCATCTCAGCCCACCCAAATGGAGTTTCAAAGGTAGCCAATGGTCGCTTTGAAGGAACAGACCTAGCTACTTTGTATGCGAAACACCGTGAATTGTTTGGCAACCGTCCAGAGCCTGTGTTTCCACTATTGACCAAGATTCTCGATGCCAATGACTGGCTCAGCGTCCAAGTTCACCCAGACGATGCCTATGGATTAGAACATGAAGGCGAGTTAGGGAAAACAGAGTGTTGGTACATTATCGCTGCAGATGAAGGTTCAGAGATTATCTACGGTCACAATGCCAAGTCAAAAGAAGAACTCCGCCAGCAAATCGAAGATAAAAACTGGGATGCCTTGCTGACAAAAGTGCCTGTCAAGGCTGGAGATTTCTTCTACGTACCAAGTGGTACCATGCACGCCATCGGTGCAGGCATCTTGATTCTTGAAACCCAGCAGTCTAGCGATACCACCTACCGTGTCTATGACTTTGACCGCAAGGACGACAAGGGCAACTTGCGTGAACTTCACCTTGAAAAATCTATCGATGTTTTGAACATTGGCGAGCCTGCTAATAGCCGTCCTGTGACTATCAAAGCAGATGATTTACGTTCCACTTTACTTGTCTCTAATGATTTCTTCGCAGTTTATAAGTGGGAAATTACTGGAAAAGTTGACTTTGAAAAGACAGCTGACTACAGCTTGTTTAGCGTCTTGGCTGGTCAAGGTCAACTGACTGTTGACGGGGAAAATTATCCAATCCAAAAAGGTAGCCACTTTATCCTACCAAGTGATGTTGAAGCTTGGACCCTAGAAGGGCAAGGCTTGGAATTGATTGTTAGCCATCCATAAAAAGAAAGGGCCTGAGTTCACTACTCAAGTCCTTTTTGATTACATAAATTGGGCGATAAAAACCACAATGATGATGATAGGAATGATAAAACGGAGAAGGAAGAGCCAGACTTGGAAAAATCCTTGTTCCCAGGCTCTTTCATCAAGATGTAGTTCCTCCATAGCAAGAGCCTTTTTAAAGATGTAGCCTGTAAAAAGTGACAGGCAGAGAGCTCCAAATGGCATGAGGAGATTGGAAACCAAGAAATCCATGGCGTCAAAGAAGGTCTTTCCAAAAATGTGAACATCCGCCATGACCCCATAGGATAGAGCTGAAGGAATTCCAAAGACAAAGGTCAAGATTCCTAAAATAGCACTCCATTTAGCACGCTTGCTGTTGTCCTGGTTGGTGATATTGCCCACATTGATTTCCAGCATAACGACAGAAGAAGTAACCGTCGCAAAGAGGAAGAGCAAGAGGAAGAGGATGTAGAAAATAGTTCCAAAAGGCATCTTGTCAAAGAGTTGAGGCAAGACGATAAAAAGCAGGCTTGGTCCCCCTTCAGACTGGATGTTGAAGGCTGACATGGCTGGGAAAATGGCTAGACCTGCCATGATGGATACCGAGATGTTCATGGCTACGATGGAAATCCCTGACTGGACCAGATTGGTTTTCTTGTCCAAGTAGGAGGCATAGGTCAGCATGGCTGTAACCCCTAGTGAGAGGGCAAAGAAAGATTGTCCCAGGGCATAAAGGAGACCAGCGCTAGTTAGTTTTGAAAAGTCTGGTTTGAGGAAGTAGAGAACCCCTTCCATGGCGTTTGGCAAGCTGAGAGAGCGTCCAATAATCACAACAAAGATGATAAAGAGTAGCGGCATCATGACTTTCGAGGCTCTTTCAATCCCTTTTTGAACCCCACGTGATACAATAAAGATATTCAATAAGATAAAGGCAGCTTGAGCTCCTAGGGCAATGGCTGGATTTGAAATGATTGAAGTAAATAACTGAGCATAATCACCCGTTCCACCAAGTTGGAACAATTTCCCAAACTCAATACCCAGATAGACTAGAATCCATCCTCCAATAACACTGTAAAAGGAGAGAAGGATAAAGAGGGCAAAGGCACCAATCCAACCGATAAAGTTGTACTTGTTATTCTTGCCAAGTTTTCCAAAGGTTTTAATAGCGGAAACGCCAGCACTACGGCCAAGGGCAAATTCAGCCAGCAGGAGCGGGAAACCAATTAAAGTAGTGGAAATGAGAAAGACCAGTAAAAAGCCTCCACCGCCATTAGCAGCAGTCATGTAGGGAAACTTCCAAACGGCACCAAGCCCGATGGCCGAGCCAGCAGATGCTAGAATAAAGCCAAGTTTCGAGCCCCATTGCGATTTTTCTGACATAGTTGAAACTCCAATCTCCTTTTTTAAAATAAGAAAAGGCTACTTGAGTTGTCAAATAGCCCTCTCTCAATGGCTCTTTATGAGCCTTCTGTTTGATTGATAGACTTGACTATCCTATCATGTTTTCAAAGGTCTGTCAAGAAAACCATTTTCAAGTTTTCACACCGTTCTCAAAAAGTTAAAAATTTTTCTCAAAAACGCTTGACTCTGACCTAAGGGGAGGGGTTATACTATTTCTTGTAAGGAGGAAATCATGTACCATATAAAAGAAGCTGCGCAGCTTTCAGGTGTCTCTGTTAAGACCCTGCATCACTACGATAAGATAGGGCTCTTGGTTCCCTTAAAGTCGGAAAACGGCTATCGAACCTATAGTCAGGAGGATTTGGAACGCCTTCAGGTTATTCTGTATTATAAATATCTAGGCTTTTCTTTAGAAAAAATAGCAGAGCTGTTAAAGGAAGAAAGGACAGATTTATTGCCCCATTTGACCAGGCAGTTGGACTATTTGACTCGAGAAAGGGAACATCTGGATACCTTGATTTCAACCTTACAAAAAACCATTCAAGAACAAAAAGGAGAAAGAGAAATGAGCATTCAAGAGAAATTTGCTGGATTTAACTACCAAGACCATCAAAAATACCACCAAGAGGCGGTAGAGAAATATGGACAAGAAGTCATGGACCAAGCGCTCGAGCGCCAAAAAGGCCACGAAGACGAAGCTACAGCTGCCTTCAACCAAGTTTTTCAAGCCTTGGCACAAAACCTTAAAAATGGACTAGCTGCAACAGCGGTCGAAAACCAAGAAGAAGCAGCCAAACTCTTGCAAGCTATTCGTACTTATGGATTTGACTGCTCTATTGAGATATTCGGTCATATTGGTAAAGGCTACGTCTACAACCCAGAGTTTAAGCAAAACATTGACAAATTTGGAACTGGAACAGCCCAGTACACATCGGATGTCATTGCTGCTTACGTTCAGACAAATGCAGAATAAATAGGCTAGGAATTTCCTGGCCTATTTTTTACTTCAAATCGTAAAGCCAGTCGTCACCGTCTTTGTAGTAAAAGAATTCACTGAGATTCTCTTCTAAAAAAACACGAAGCATATCAGACATATCATCAGTAGCAAGTTTTAGATGAGAAAGATTGCCAAAATCTTCCCACCAAACCTTCCCTTCGTCTGAAGATTGGAGTTCACCAGCAAAGTGTTCTGTCTTGTAAAAAAGGACGACATAACGATAATCCTCGTCGTCATACCAGTTTTTGATACCACAGAGTTGGGGTTTGGAAATGGTCAGACCAGTTTCTTCTTTCACTTCACGAATGACAGCATCAACAAAGGATTCGCCACGTTCAACATGACCACCAGGAAAAGTAATGCCGGGCCAGTCGGGATTAACTCGATCTTGAACCAGAACCTTGTCTCCGTTTTGAATCATACACATATTGACAAATTCGACTAATTCTCGTCTGTTCATATTGTTTTTCCTATTTTGTTAGTAATTTTTCTACTACGTTTAACTTTCGCATGGTCAAAACCACGCCAAACAATTTTTCAAGATAGTTGGTATTGAGCTTTTTTTGTTTTGCAGTTCTAGGAAGATAGAGGTAGAGACAGTAATTGCCTACACAGATTTCTTCCTCGCCGTAGTCAGCTTTCAATTTTTCTAGTGGCAGACTTTGGATAAGTCCTTGATAAAGAATTACATGCACACGATCATGAAGATAGTCTTCTTTAAATGGATTCTCATGAACAATCTTTTCAAAATCGTTCTTATTCTTGATAACCATTTTTAAGTCGGCCCCAATTTTTTCCTTTATCAGAATATGAACGCGTTTTCGTATTTCTTCTAGATCTAAGTCGCTTTCAAGAATGATATTCCCGCTTTGAATATAGGTTCGAACGTGTTGAAAACCAGCTTCTGTCAAAATATCTACCAAATAAGACATTTTCGGGATAGCATTTTTTCCATTAGGAGTAACGCCTCTCAGTAAAATAATATGTTCCAAAGGACTTCCTTTCTTACTTGGTATTTATTGGATTGGAGCCTGCCACCCAGCCGGTGCAGAGGGCAGAAGTGATGTTAAAGCCGCCCGTGTGGGCATTGATGTCTAGGACCTCACCAGCAAAGTGGAGGCTGGGAACGAGTTTGCTTTCCAGAGTTTTGGGATTGATTTCCTTGAGGCTGACACCGCCTTTGGTGACAAAGGACTTGGCTAGAGACATTTTGCCAGTCACAGGAATTTTGAGGGCCTTGATGGACTGGAGAAGTTGTTTGAGTTCCTTTTCAGTCAGTTGTTTGACTTTTTCAGGATAGCCTTGCACAAGAAATTCTGCCAAGCGTTCTGGAAGCAAAGTTTTTAAAGCATTTTTCAAGGATTTTTCCCGATTTTCTTCTAGAAATGTAATCAAGTCCTTCTCAGAAAGTTGGGGCAAAACATCTAGCGAGAGAACCTCCCCGCCCTTGACAAAGCTGGACATACGCAGAGCAGCAGGACCGGATAGACCAAAGTGGGTAAAGAGCAGATCGTGGGTGATGACATGCTTGCCATAGCTTAAGGTCACATCATCTAGTGAAATCCCCTGAAGTGCTTTGTGTGGAAAATCAGTCAACAATGGGCTCTCAGCAGCTTCAAGCTCGGTAATGGTATGTTTGAAATGACGGGCAATCTCGTGACCGAAACCAGTCGAGCCAGTAGAAGGATAGGATTTTCCACCAGTTGTGACAATGAGTTTATCGCAAGTGAAGGTTTGGTCTGCGGATTTAAGGACAAACTGGTTGTCTATCTTTTTAACCGAAACAACCTCCGTTTGAGTAGCAACGTGACCACCGAGTTCAGTGATTTTCTTTTCTAGCGTCTCGATAATGGTCCGAGACTTGTCACTAGCAGGAAAGACGCGTCCGTGGTCCTCGACCTTAAGTTTAACACCATTTTCCGTAAAAAAGTTGATAATATCGTGGTTATCGAACTGGGAGAAGACACTATATAGAAAGCGCCCATTTCCAGGGATGCCAGCTAATAGGTCATCTAAGCTTCCGTTATTAGTCACATTGCAACGACCACCACCCGTTCCAGCTAATTTTTTCCCAAGTTTTCGATTTTTTTCGATGAGAAGAGTTTTCTGACCATAAAAGCTACTGGAAATTGTAGCCATCATGCCAGCAGGACCTCCGCCGATGACAATAGTATCAAAATGTTTCATAGCTCTATTGTACCACAAAAAACAAGAGATGCTTGGCATCTCTTGTGGCTCATAATCTTAGTTAATTTCATATCCCATCAACAGACCGCCATCTTCTGCATAAAAACTGCAGAGACCAGACGTTAGGAGGATTTTGATATTGGCTTGTGGGAATGTTTCCAGCAAGCGTTCTGATAATTGCTGACAGAATTTTTCATTGCTGCGATGAGCCATGACGATACGGCCACCAGCATAGCCAGCCTTGATGAGTTCTTCATAGGCAGCTTGAAGGGATTTTTTTGGTCCACGCGCTTTCTGGAGCAGTTCTAAGGTTCCAGTTTCACTTGCTTCCCCAACCATACGGATGTTGAGAAGGCCAACGACTGTACCGATAAGCTTACTCAAACGGCCATTTTTAACCAAGTTATCAACTTTAGCAAGAACAAAGAGTAACTTCGTTTTTTCTTGGTAGGCTGTAATAGCTTCAACAATTTCTTCAAAAGAAAGTCCTTGATCAATCAAGTCATTGATTTTTTCTACAATTAGGTCAACTTCCCCACCAGCAGATAAACTATCAATCACATGAATCTGAGTGTCAGGGTGTTCTTCAAGGTAGATATTCTTAGCGAGTTGTGCACTATTATGGCTACCTGAAAGAGTACCGGTGATAGTAACGACAAAGATATGCTTAGCAACTTCAAATGCACGCAAGTAATCATCAGGGCTAGGACAAGCTGATTTTGAAGCCTCAGAAGTCGCATACATGGTTTTCATCATATGGTCAATGTCGAGACTGGCATCATCGATAAAGACCTGATCAGCTACTTGAATGGTTAAAGGAACACTAACAAATTCAGTATCAATAGCAGGAGTTGCCAGTTGACGATAATCACAACCAGAGTCAGCCACAATCTTCCAAGTCATAGAAATTCTCCATCTTTGTCACTTATACATTGACAAAGGTTCTGTCTTTTTTTACAATTGTATCATGAATGCCTTTGAAACAAAAGCACCATCCGTCTGTTGTTACAAGTAGAAAGAAATTGTTATGTCTGAACGTAAAATATCTGAAAAATCTCTTGAAAATCTCAGAAAATCAAATCAAGAATCCAATTTTTTAACCAGAGAAGCAATCGAGACGGCTCTTTTGCAACTTCTTGAGAAAAAGGACTTGGCAAAGATCAGTATTTCAGAATTAGTCAAGCGGGCGGGCGTTTCTCGTGCTGCCTTCTATCGTAACTATGATTCCAAAGAAGAGATTTTGGAAAGCGTCTTTAAACGCAGTGTCCATAACATTATGGGACAGTTGAGCCACTACGATGTCAAAACCGACCTTTATCTGGTCTGGGTTCACCTTTTCAGAGCAGCCAAGAAAGAAGCCAAGGTTATCCAATTTGCTCTGGACTACCATTTGGAAAAGATTTTTGTCCAAGCTATGCAGGAATTTCTGGAAAAATACCACGGAAAGTCAAAAGGCGTTAGCAGCTACCTTCATTCCTTTTGGAGCTCTGCCATCGTGTCGGTTCTGCTCAAATGGATCAAGGATGGCATGAAGGTTCCAGCTGAAAAGATTGCAGATTTACGCTTGCCATTTTTCAAAAAATAGAGGAAAAGGAGAAGATTTATGACAGAAAAAAGACTGGCTTGGGATGAGTACTTTGCAGCCCAGGCTTTACTGATTGCCAATCGTTCGACCTGTAAACGTGCCAAGGTGGGAGCTGTCCTAGTCAAGGACAATAAAGTCATTTCAACAGGCTATAATGGTTCCGTATCGGGAACGGAGCACTGTATTGACCACGACTGTCTGGTCATTGAAGGTCACTGTGTCCGAACCCTTCACGCCGAGGTTAATGCCATCTTGCAAGGAGCCGAACGAGGGGTTCCAAGAGGATTTACAGCCTATGTGACCCATTTCCCTTGTCTGAACTGCACCAAACAACTGCTTCAAGTTGGTTGTAAGCGCGTGGTTTATATCAACCAGTACCGAATGGATGACTATGCCCAGTACCTTTATCACGAAAAAGGCACCGAGTTGACCCATTTACCATTAGAGACTGTTCAGACAGCTCTCCAAG
The DNA here is from genome assembly GCF_002093575.1 of Streptococcus oralis subsp. tigurinus. GTDB lineage: Bacteria > Bacillota > Bacilli > Lactobacillales > Streptococcaceae > Streptococcus > Streptococcus oralis_CH. The sequence goes on from NZ_LNVH01000004.1 coordinate 359,795, forward strand.
AGGCAGATTTGATTTAAAAATTAATAAAAATAAATGGTTTAGAAAGCTTTTTAAACCGTTTTTTGATATAATAAGAAGAATAAATTGAAAGAAGGAACTCAGAAAATGGGAAAAATTGAAGTCATTAATCATCCACTCATTCAACACAAATTGTCAATCTTGCGTCGTACAGACACTTCTACAAAAGCTTTTCGTGAGCTAGTAGATGAGATTGCAATGTTGATGGGATATGAAGTACTTCGTGATCTTCCACTTGAAGACGTTGAAATTGAAACACCTATCACAAAGACCGTTCAAAAACAATTGGCTGGTAAAAAATTGGCGATTGTCCCAATTTTGCGTGCAGGTATCGGGATGGTAGATGGTCTCTTGAATCTGGTTCCAGCAGCAAAAGTTGGACACATCGGTATGTACCGTGATGAAGAAACCCTTCAACCAGTTGAATACTTGGTGAAATTGCCTGAGGATATTGACCAACGTCAAATCTTTGTCGTTGATCCAATGTTGGCAACAGGTGGCTCAGCAATCTTGGCTGTAGATTCCCTTAAAAAACGTGGCGCATCCAATATCAAGTTTGTCTGCCTGGTATCTGCTCCAGAAGGTGTAAAAGCTCTTCAAGAAGCACATCCAGATGTAGAAATCTTTACAGCAGCTTTGGATGACCGCTTGAACGAACATGGTTATATCGTTCCAGGTCTTGGAGATGCTGGAGACCGCTTGTTCGGTACTAAATAAAATCCCAAAGTAAATATTGAAACTAGAAGTTCGTTTTTAACTTGAAAGGAGGTTGAGTTTTTGTTTCTGTTTAGAGAATAGAGCAAAAATTTGACCTTTTTTGACCAAAAAGATATAATAGTTCTGTATTGAAGTCGTATGACTAAGAAAATTCAACATTAAAAGGAGAAATGAATGATTCCTGTAGTTATTGAACAAACAAGCCGTGGAGAACGTTCATATGATATTTACTCACGTCTACTAAAAGATCGTATCATCATGTTGACTGGACCAGTTGAAGACAACATGGCCAACTCCGTTATTGCCCAATTGCTCTTCTTGGATGCCCAAGACAGTACAAAAGATATTTACCTTTATGTCAACACACCTGGAGGCTCTGTTTCAGCTGGTTTGGCAATCGTTGATACCATGAACTTTATCAAGGCAGATGTCCAAACCATCGTGATGGGGATGGCAGCCTCAATGGGGACTATCATTGCATCAAGTGGAGCAAAAGGTAAACGTTTCATGCTTCCAAATGCAGAGTACATGATTCACCAACCAATGGGTGGTACAGGTGGTGGTACCCAACAAACCGATATGGCAATCGCTGCAGAACACTTGCTCAAAACTCGTAAGACTTTGGAGCAAATCCTTGCAGATAACTCTGGTAAATCAGTCGAGCAAATTCATGTAGACGCGGAACGTGATTACTGGATGAGTGCCCAAGAAACACTTGAGTATGGTTTTATTGATGAAATCATGGTCAACAATTCTTTGAGCTAACCAACCTAAAAAGCAAACTCGACGGGGTTTGCTTTTTTTGATATAATAGGAGAAGATTTCTTAGAAAGAGGATTCATCATGTTTGAAAAGGTCAATCGATCAGGATTAATCATCTATCTCTACTATAATCGGGATGCAAAGAAACTTCAGGAATACGGTGACATCTGTTACCATTCTAAGAAGCATCGCTATTTGCAACTCTATGTTCCAACTGAGGAGTTAGATGACTTAGTAGAGAGATTAGGTAAGGAAAGATTTATCAAGAAAATTAGACGGTGTCACATTCAAGAGTTAGAAACTCCCTTCGTTGGCAATCTCTATCAAAACGAAGAAAACGTTATCATTTAAAAAAGTGAATAAAAAGGTTGACAATTTTCTGATAATTCGGTATATTCTTAACATACTATTTTTGAAACAATTATAAGGAGATAAAAAATGAAGAAAAAATTTGCCCTATCTTTTGTGGCCCTTGCTAGCGTAGCCCTTCTCGCTGCTTGTGGAGAGGTCAAATCAGGAGCCTCAAACGCTGCTGGTAACTCAGTCGATGAAAAGACAATTAAAATCGGATTTAACTTTGAAGAAACTGGTGCCGTAGCAGCCTACGGAACATCTGAACAAAAAGGAGCTCAACTTGCCGTTGATGAAATCAATGCAGCAGGTGGTATCGATGGAAAACAAATCGAAGTTGTAGACAAAGACAACAAGTCAGAGACTGCCGAAGCAGCTTCTGTTACAACGAACCTTGTTACCCAATCAAAAGTAGCAGCTATTGTAGGGCCTGCGACATCTGGTGCAACTGCTGCAGCTGTAGCTAACGCTACCAAAGCTGGAGTGCCATTGATTTCACCAAGTGCTACTCAAGACGGTTTGACTAAAGGTCAAGATTACCTATTTATCGGAACATTCCAAGATAGCTTCCAAGGGAAGATTATTTCTAACTATGTAACAAACAAATTGAATGCTAAGAAGGTTGTTCTTTATACTGACAATGCTAGTGACTATGCTAAAGGTATTGCTAAATCTTTCCGCGAAACCTACAAGGGTGAGATTGTAGCAGATGAAACGTTTGTAGCAGGTGATACAGACTTCCAAGCAGCCCTTACTAAAATGAAAGGGAAAGAGTTTGACGCTATCGTTGTTCCAGGATACTACACAGAAGCAGGTAAAATTGTAAACCAAGCCCGTGGTATGGGAATTGATAAACCAATCGTTGGTGGTGATGGATTTAACGGTGAAGAATTTGTTCAACAAGCGACAGCTGAAAAAGCATCAAACATTTACTTCATCTCAGGATTCTCAACTACAGTTGATGTTTCTGAAAAAGCTAAAGCTTTCCTTGAAGCATACCGTGCTAAATACAATGAAGAACCTTCAACCTTCTCAGCCTTGGCTTATGACTCAGTTTACCTAGTAGCCAATGCTGCAAAAGGTGCTAAAAACTCAGGTGAAATCAAGGATAACCTTGCTAAAACAAAAGATTTTGATGGTGTAACTGGTCAAACGAGCTTTGATGCTGACCACAATACAGTGAAAACTGCTTACATGATGACCATGAACAATGGTAAAGTAGAAGCAGCAGAAGTTGTAAAACCATAACATTAGAATAGTAGTTGAAATAGGGAATGAGCCTTTGACTCACTCCCTGTTTCGGTGTTTATGAACTTGTGAAAATGATGAAATTTTCTAAAAAATAACGATAGAAAAGAGTGAATGCTATGCTCCAACAACTTGTGAATGGTTTAATTCTGGGTAGTGTTTATGCACTTTTGGCCTTGGGTTATACCATGGTTTATGGAATTATCAAACTCATCAACTTCGCCCACGGTGATATTTATATGATAGGTGCCTTTATTGGTTACTTTTTGATTAATTCCTTCCAAATGGATTTCTTTTTAGCTTTGATTATTTCAATGGCAGGAACCGCACTACTTGGTGTTGTGATTGAATTTCTTGCCTACCGTCCTTTGCGACACTCTACACGTATTGCCGTATTGATTACTGCCATCGGAGTGTCTTTCCTACTGGAATACGGAATGGTTTATCTAGTAGGTGCCAATACTCGTGCCTTCCCTCAAGCAATTGAAACAGTCCGCTTTGACTTGGGACCAATTAGCTTGACAAATGTTCAATTGATGATTTTAGCAGTTTCTGTACTCTTGATGGTTTTATTACAATTGATTGTCCAAAAAACAAAAATGGGGAAAGCCATGCGTGCGGTATCAGTTGATAGTGACGCAGCTCAATTGATGGGAATTAATGTAAATCGTACAATCAGCTTTACCTTTGCTTTGGGTTCAGCCCTTGCCGGTGCGGCAGGTGTCCTCATTGCCCTTTACTACAACTCTCTTGAACCTTTGATGGGCGTGACTCCAGGTCTAAAATCATTCGTTGCGGCCGTACTTGGTGGTATCGGGATTATTCCTGGTGCAGCTCTAGGGGGATTTGTGATTGGCTTGTTGGAAACTTTTGCTACTGCCTTTGGTATGTCTGATTTCCGTGATGCTATCGTTTATGGGATCTTGCTTTTGATTCTGATTATTCGTCCTGCAGGTATCCTTGGTAAGAATGTGAAAGAGAAGGTGTAAACAATGAAGACAAATCTTAAAGTAAATATTCTCTGGTTATTCCTTCTGTTAGCGGGTTATGGATTGATTAGTGTACTGGTTTCTGCTGGTGTTCTCAATCTATTCCATGTACAAATTTTAGAACAAATTGGGATTAATATTATCCTTGCAGTAGGTTTGAACTTAATCGTTGGTTTTTCAGGACAATTCTCACTCGGTCATGCAGGTTTTATGGCGATTGGGGCTTATGCAGCAGCGATTATTGGTTCAAAATCACCAACCTATGGTGCCTTCTTTGGAGCAATGGTCTTGGGTGCCTTGATTTCTGGTGCAGTTGCTTTGCTCGTTGGAATTCCAACACTACGCTTGAAGGGTGACTACCTAGCTGTTGCGACACTAGGTGTTTCAGAAATCATTCGTATCTTTATCATTAATGGTGGCAGTTTGACCAACGGTGCTGCTGGTATCTTGGGTATTCCAAACTTTACCAACTGGCAAATGGTTTATCTATTTGTGGTGATCACAACTATTGCAACTCTCAACTTCTTACGTAGTCCAATTGGACGCTCTACTCTATCTGTTCGTGAGGATGAGATTGCTGCAGAGTCTGTTGGGGTAAACACTACAAAGATCAAGATTATCGCTTTTGTCTTTGGTGCCATTACAGCAAGTATTGCTGGTTCACTTCAGGCTGGTTTTATCGGATCTGTTGTGCCAAAAGATTACACCTTTATAAATTCCATCAACGTGTTGATTATTGTTGTATTTGGTGGACTTGGATCGATTACTGGTACCATCGTTTCAGCGATTGTTTTAGGAATTTTAAATATGCTCCTTCAAGATGTAGCTAGCGTGCGTATGATCATCTATGCTTTGGCACTTGTATTGGTCATGATTTTCAGACCAGGTGGACTTCTTGGGACATGGGAATTGAGTCTATCACGTTTCTTTAAAAAATCTAAGAAGGAGGGACAAAACTAATGGCATTACTTGAAGTTAAACAGTTAACCAAACATTTTGGCGGTCTAACAGCTGTTGGAGATGTCACTCTTGAATTGAACGAGGGAGAATTGGTTGGTCTGATTGGACCAAATGGTGCTGGTAAAACAACCCTTTTCAATCTCTTGACCGGTGTTTATGAACCAAGCGAAGGTACTGTGACACTAGATGGTCACCTCCTAAATGGGAAAACTCCCTATAAGATTGCTTCACTTGGTCTCAGTCGTACTTTCCAAAATATTCGTTTGTTCAAGGACTTGACAGTTTTGGAAAATGTTTTGATTGCATTTAGCAATCATCATAAACAACATGTCCTTGCGAGCTTCCTACGCCTACCAGCTTTTTATAAGAATGAGGAAGAATTAAAAAGCAAAGCTTTGGACTTGCTGAAGATTTTTGATTTGGATAGTGACGCAAATACTCTTGCCAAGAATCTGGCCTATGGTCAACAACGTCGATTAGAAATTGTTCGTGCTCTGGCAACTGAACCTAAGATCCTCTTTTTGGACGAACCTGCAGCTGGTATGAATCCACAAGAAACAGCTGAATTGACAGAATTGATCCGTCGTATCAAAGATGAATTTAAAATTACCATCATGCTTATCGAACATGACATGAATTTGGTTATGGAAGTCACTGAGCGTATCTATGTTCTTGAATATGGTCGGTTGATTGCTCATGGGACTCCGGATGAGATCAAGAACAACAAACGCGTTATCGAAGCTTATCTAGGAGGTGAAGCCTAATGTCTATGTTAAAAGTTGAAAACCTCTCTGTGCATTACGGCATGATCCAAGCAGTTCGTGATGTAAGTTTCGAGGTTAATGAAGGTGAAGTTGTTTCCTTGATAGGTGCTAATGGTGCTGGTAAAACAACCATTCTTCGTACCCTTTCAGGTTTGGTTCGTCCAAGTGCTGGTAAAATTGAGTTTTTAGGAAAAGAAATTCAAAAGTTGCCAGCGCAAAAAATCGTAGCAGGTGGCCTTTCACAAGTTCCTGAAGGACGCCATGTTTTCCCAGGTTTGACCGTTATGGAAAACTTAGAAATGGGAGCCTTTTTAAAGAAGAATCGTGAAGAAAATCAAGCCAACTTGAAAAAAGTTTTCTCACGTTTCCCTCGTCTGGAAGAACGCAAAAACCAAGATGCGGCAACTCTTTCAGGTGGTGAACAGCAGATGCTGGCTATGGGACGCGCTCTCATGTCTACACCTAAGCTCCTTCTCCTAGATGAGCCGTCAATGGGACTTGCCCCAATCTTTATCCAAGAAATTTTTGATATCATTCAAGATATTCAGAAGCAAGGAACAACGGTCCTCCTAATTGAACAGAACGCTAACAAGGCCCTTGCTATCTCTGACCGTGGTTATGTACTTGAAACAGGCAAGATTGTCCTATCAGGAACAGGAAAAGAACTCGCAGCATCAGATGAAGTCAGAAAAGCATATCTAGGTGGCTAAAACAATCCAGTGGATTGTTTTAGTCGGCGGATAAGGATTGCAGCCAAGCGACACCTAATACGACTACTTATCAAAAATATAAAATATTTCAGGGCTCCAGAATAAGGAGCTCTTTTATTTATATGTTTTTTGAGGAAAGGGAAGAAGGTCTTAATTTTTACTCATTCTTTCCCTATTTGAATTGACAGTCATTTTTGTTCATATTATAATATTAGTAAGAAAAAATTGAACAGGAGGACTGAGAAATGCTAACAGAAAAACAATTTAAACTTTTGCGTTTTATGTTGATACATAAAGAAAAGACCTTTACTCAGAGACAGTTAGCTGAAGAGTTAGACCTATCTTTAGGAACAATCAACACATTATTGAAAAAACTGAAAGAAGAGCAGTGGCTTGATGAGGAGCTTCACTTAACAGAACTAGGTCAGAAAGTTTTAGAACCCTATAGAGTAGAAAATGCCATTATAATGGCTGCTGGCATGAGTAGTCGTTTTGCTCCTTTGTCTTATGAGATTCCTAAAGGATTACTTCAAGTCAAGGGGGAACGCTTGATAGAGAGGGAAATCAGACAGCTGCAAGAAGCAGGAATAGAAGATATAACCATTATCGTAGGCTATCTTCAAGAAAAAATGTTCTATCTTGCAGAGAAGTTTGGTGTAAAAATTGTAGTGAATAATGATTACTACAAATACAATAACTGTTCGTCTCTTATGTTGGTTAAAGATCAACTTTCCAACACTTATATTTGTTCATCAGATAATTATTTTGTGGAAAATCCTTTTGAGCAATATATTTATAGAGGTTACTACTCGACGATATTTGCAGAAGGTCAAACGGACGAATACTGTGCTATAGAGGATTCGAATAACACCATCATTGATATCCAGATTGGTGGAGAAAATACTTGGGCTATGGTGGGGCACGTTTATTTCGACCGTGCATTTAGTGAGAAATTCAAGGAAATTTTAGAAACCGAGTTTAAGCACGAACCTTATCGGGAACAGCTTTGGGAGGATTATTATAGTCGGCATGTCAAGGAACTCCTTTTAGAAGCTCGTCACTATTCAGCGGATATTGTTAAAGAATTTGATTCACTAGATGAACTCCGTCAATTTGATGAACGTTATTTGGTAAATGCAGATTCGGCCATTATTGATAATATCTGTAAGACATTAAAGTGTGTGGCTTCAGATATTGTCAATATCAAACCACTAAAAGATGGATTAACCAACACATCATTTTCATTTGACTGTCTAGGGAAAAAATATGTTTACCGTCATCCGGGCAGGGGAACGGAAAATTATATCGACCGAGCTAGTGAAGCAGCTTCTATGGAAATTGCTGCAAAATTAAAGATTGACCGTACCTTCGTAGCTATGAACAAGGATGAGGGCTGGAAAATTTCAGAATTTATTCCCAATGCTAAGCAACTGGATTATGATAACTGGGATGATGTGGCGCAAGCAATGGATCTTTTGAGACGATTACACCAATCTGGAGAAAAAACGGGACATCCCTTTGACCAATTTGAGGGAATTGATGATTTTAGAGAAAAATTGAAGGCTAGAAATCGATTTGAGTTTGATGGTCTCGAGGACTTGGATAAAACTGTTTCACTTCTCAAAAACTATTTACAGAATGATCCCAAACAGGTTGTCCTTTGTCATGGAGATTCCTATAGTCCTAATTTTTTGTTAAATGAAGCAGGCGAAATGAGCTTGATTGATTGGGAATATTCTGGAATGGGAGAGCCGGCAGGAGATTTGGGGACCTTTATCGCGTGTTCCAATTATTCCGTAGAGGATGCTGAAAAAGTACTGGAATTGTATCTAGAAGGAGTTCCAGATAAGAAAACCAAACGTCACTATTTGGCTTATGTAGCAGTGACCTCATATTATTGGTTCTTGTGGGCTTTGTTCCAGGAGAGTGTCGGAAAACCAGTCGGTGAGTTCCTCTACATCTGGTATCGCTATACCAAACAATATGGACAACTGGCCCTTGACTTGTATTTGGAGGAGAACTGAGATGAAAACGACATCTGAAATTGAAGAATTAGTAGCAGCTGAAACAAAGAGAAGATTGGAAGAAATGGAGTCACCAAACTACGAGTTTGTTCAACCCTTCCTAAAAAATGATTTCATTTTAATCATCTCCATAGTCCTAATCAACCTTGTTTTGATTATCTTAGCAATGACGGGAGGAATTCAATAACATGTCTAAAATGAATGACTATATCCAACAAGAAACCATAACCGGAATTGTTCCCATGACCAATAAGGATCGTCAGTATTCTTTCTGGGATCTCTTTCTATCGACAAGTGGTTTTGCCATTGCAACTTGGTGCTATACCCAAGGGGCTTATGTAGCTCAATATTTGACCTTTAATCAAATGTTGATAAATATTTTTAGCTTTAACATTATCTGGGTTTTTATTGAATGTCTCCCTATTTTGTTTGCGGTTAAGTATGGAATTGATTTGTGGATTTGGTTGAGAGCTGTTCTAGGAAAAAGAGGTGTAGCCCTGTTATCAACCATTATTAGCTTGGCTAACTTTGGATGGTATGCTGTTGCGGCCAATCTTTTTGCCAGTTCCATGATTCATTTGGCAAATAATTTTGGTCTTGGTTTGGACAAGGGAGTATGGGCGCCTATTCTTGGTACCCTCTGTGTTCTTCTTGGGACTCTCATTGCTCTTGGAGGTCCAGAAGTGATTAAATGGACCAATCGCTTCTTGGTTATCGCCTTATTGATTGTCGGTCTCATTATCGTTGGAATCTGCTTTGTCGCCGTTCCTATAACGGATATTATGAATATCCAACCAGCCACTCAAGGAGATTTGACGCCATTAGAACGCTTCATGCTCTCTGGAGAAGGAAATGTTGCCTTTGCCTTTTCTTGGTCTACACAAGCATTGGTTTTACCACGTTTAGCAAAATCAGAACGCAGTGGTTATTGGGCTACAGCCTTATCATACGGAGTTGTGGCTCCATTCTTCGTTGCGACAGGTGGAGTCATGGCTCTAGCCATGTTTGTCAAAACAGGTGTGTATGAAAGTGATCCAACAACCATGCTATCAACTCTAAGCACCCCAGCCTTTGCTCTCTTAAGTCTACTACTAGTAGCCTTTGCTAATATTGGAACCCAGGGGACAGGATCATATGTGAACTGTATGATTGTCAAAAGTGGGATGCCCAAAGTAAGCTATAAACTAATGGTTTGGATTGCCATGGTTTACGTGAGTCTACTCACTATCTGGGGAGGAGTAGAAGAGTATTTCGGATCCTTCATCTCCCTAGCTGCCTATATTCAGGGGCCAATTATTGGTATGATTGTTGTCGACTATTTTATCTTAAGAAAACGAAAACTCGACTTGCGTTCAGCCTATTTCCTTGAAGGGCATGACGCCTACGAGTTTACTAAAGGATTTAACTTAGTTGGCTTGTCTTGCGTATTTATCTCCTTATTGGTAGCGGTACTTTTTGTCTACAACCCTGTAACTGCACAAATTCAAAGTCCAATATTTTTAATCACAACGGGTAGCGGATTTACTGCGCTATTTGGCGGTCTACTATATTGGCTAGCCAGTCTTAGCCCACTGAAACGTTATATGATAAAAGATCGAGACACTGTTACGATTTAAGAAGAGAGGGGACTACGGTTCCCTCTTAATTATGTGACTATTAGTCCGTCTCGCTCCGCTAGGTGCGAGACAAATAAACCACCCGCTATGCGGGTGCGCGTCGAAGGTTATACCCCAAAAACTCCAAACGCGATACAATAAAGGTGTTCAAGCCAATTGTAAAGCGAAAGGAGAAAAATATGGCACAAAAGGCACATAGTTTATCACACACAAAGTGGATGTGTAAATATCACATTGTGTTCACCCCTAAGTATAGACGAAAAGTCATTTATAATCCATATCGAAGTAGTTTGGAAGAAATATTCCACCGATTATGTAGTTATAAAGGTGTAGAGATTATCGAAGGACACTTAATGCCTGATCATGTACATATGTTAGTAAGTATTCCACCAAGGATAAGTGTTTCAAGTTTCATGGGTTATTTAAAAGGCAAAAGTGCACTCATGATGTTTGATAAACACGCCAACCTCAAGTACAAGTTTGGCAACCGGCATTTTTGGGCAGAAGGTTACTACGTGAGCACAGTAGGGCTTAATGAATCCACAATTAAGAAATATATCCAAGAGCAGGAAAAGCATGATATAGCACTAGATAAATTAAGTGTAAAAGAATATGAGGATCCCTTTAGGGATAGTGGTAAGTAGTACCAAGGCCTCTTTGAGAGGCAAGTGACGAGTCAAGAGCAATAAGGCTTGAACAACGTGAAAGCCAGCGTCTTTAGGCGCTGGCTGGTGATTTGGGCTTATAGCCCTGGTGCAAACCACCCGTTAGACGGGTGGTTATGATTTATACTGGCATTTTATGCAAATTTCTCAGATTATTCAAAATCTTGAAAAAGAGATGAAAGCGTTTGATAGATTTTCTAAGAAAGTGTATAATAAAAGTAGCAATATAGAAGGAGAAGTCTCATGGCAGTTAAAGATTTCATGACCCGTAAGGTAGTTTATATCAGTCCAGATACGACTGTAGCGCACGCAGCAGATTTGATGCGCGAGCAAGGTTTGCACCGTTTACCTGTTATCGAAAACGATCAATTAGTCGGATTGGTAACAGAAGGAACCATTGCGGAAGCCAGCCCATCTAAAGCAACCAGTCTCTCTATCTATGAGATGAATTATCTTCTGAATAAAACCAAAGTAAAAGACGTCATGATTCGAGATGTCGTGACGGTTTCTGGCTATGCTAGTCTAGAAGATGCGACCTACCTGATGCTGAAAAATAAAATTGGGATATTACCAGTCTTAGACAATCATCAGGTCTACGGCGTCATTACAGACCGCGATGTTTTTCAGGCTTTCTTGGAAATCGCTGGATACGGAGAAGAGGGGATCCGCGTTCGTTTTATCACAGAAAATGAAGTCGGTGTACTGGGAAAAATTGTAGCTCTAATCGTAGAAGAAAATCTAAATATCTCGCACACAGTTAACATTCCACGTAAGGATGGGAAGGTAGTCATCGAAGTTCAAATTGATGGAAAAATCGATTTGACTTCATTAAAGGATAAGTTTGAAAAAGAAGGAATTCAAGTGGAGGAAATCACTCAGACCTCTGCCAAAGTCCTTTAAACCAGAGGCTTTCGGGCCTCTTTTCTTCTGCCACAAAAAGCGATGAAAAGCAAAATATGGAAAGAAATAAGAGATTATGGTATAATAAAACGATATGAAAAGGAGTATCTATGGACATTTCAGAAATTCGTCAAAAAATTGACGCAAATCGTGAAAAATTAGCTTCTTTTAGGGGGTCTCTTTGACCTCGAAGGCTTAGAGGAAGAGATTGCCATCTTGGAAAACAAGATGACAGAACCTGATTTTTGGAACGATAATATCGCGGCCCAAAAAACGTCGCAAGAATTAAATGAATTAAAAAATACCTACAATACCTTCCGTAAAATGGAAGAGTTGCAGGATGAAGTTGAGATTTTGTTGGACTTTTTAGCAGAAGACGAGTCAGTCCATGATGAACTGGTCGAGCAGCTAACCGAGTTGGATAAGATGATGGCCAACTACGAGATGACCCTTCTCTTGTCAGAACCTTATGACCATAATAATGCCATCTTGGAAATTCATCCAGGATCTGGTGGTACTGAGGCTCAGGACTGGGGGGATATGTTGCTCCGTATGTACACTCGTTATGGAAATGCAAAAGGCTTTAAAGTAGAAGTTTTGGATTACCAGGCAGGTGATGAAGCAGGTATCAAGTCTGTGACCTTGTCTTTTGAAGGACCGAATGCTTATGGCCTACTTAAATCAGAAATGGGTGTTCACCGTTTGGTCCGTATTTCACCATTTGACTCTGCCAAACGTCGCCATACTTCATTTACATCCGTAGAGGTTATGCCTGAACTGGATGATACTATCGAAGTGGAGATTCGTGAAGATGATATCAAAATGGATACCTTCCGTTCAGGTGGTGCTGGTGGACAAAACGTCAATAAAGTTTCAACAGGAGTGCGTTTGACACACATTCCTACAGGAACTGTCGTCCAATCAACGGTCGATCGTACCCAGTATGGAAATAGAGATCGTGCCATGAAGATGTTGCAGGCTAAGCTCTATCAAATGGAGCAAGAAAAGAAAGCTGCGGAAGTTGATTCCCTCAAAGGTGAGAAAAAAGAAATCACATGGGGAAGTCAGATTCGTTCTTATGTCTTCACACCTTATACTATGGTAAAAGATCACCGTACAAGCTTTGAAGTTGCTCAGGTAGATAAGGTGATGGATGGAGACCTTGATGGTTTTATCGATGCCTACCTCAAGTGGCGAATCAGCTAAGATAGAAAGGAACTCATATGTCAATCATTGAAATGAGAGATGTTGTCAAAAAGTATGATAATGGAACGACTGCCCTGCGTGGTGTCTCTGTCACCATTGAACCAGGAGAGTTTGCCTATATCGTAGGACCTTCTGGGGCAGGTAAGTCAACCTTTATTCGAGCTTTATACCGAGAAGTAAAGATCGAAAAAGGAAGCCTATCAGTTGCAGGCTTTAATCTAGTTAAAATTAAGAAGAAAGATATCCCGCTTCTACGTCGTAGTGTTGGGGTTGTCTTTCAAGATTACAAACTCTTGCCAAAGAAAACGGTTTATGAGAATATTGCCTACGCAATGGAAGTTATCGGAGAGAATCGCCGTAACATCAAAAAACGTGTTATGGAAGTGTTGGACCTAGTAGGTTTGAAACACAAGGTTCGTTCTTTCCCGAATGAACTCTCAGGTGGAGAACAGCAACGGATTGCGATTGCCCGTGCGATTGTCAACAATCCTAAAGTATTGATTGCTGATGAACCAACAGGAAACTTGGACCCAGATAATTCGTGGGAAATTATGAATCTGTTGGAACGCATCAATCTTCAAGGTACAACTGTTTTGATGGCGACCCACAACAGCCAGATCGTAAATACCTTGCGCCACCGTGTCATTGCCATTGAAAACGGCCGTGTCGTTCGTGACGAAGCTAAAGGAGAATATGGATACGATGATTAGTAGATTTTTTCGCCATTTATTTGAATCATTAAAAAGTTTAAAACGAAATGGCTGGATGACAGTAGCAGCAGTGAGTTCGGTTATGATTACCTTAACACTCGTTGCCTTGTTTGCATCTGTAATTTTTAATACAGCAAAACTGGCTACCGATATTGAAAACAACGTTCGTGTTATGGTCTACATTCGTAAGGATGTAGCGGATAACAGTGAAACGATTGAAAAAGAAGGTCAGACAGTTACCAATAATGACTACCACAAGGTCTACGATGCTTTGAAGGCGATGCCGGCTGTTAAAAGTGTTACCTTTTCAAGTAAAGAAGAACAGTACGAAAAACTGACGGAAACAATGGGTGACGATTGGAAGGTCTTTGAAGGGGATGCAAACCCTCTCTATGACGCCTATATCGTCGATACAAATTCTCCGAGTGATGTTAAAACGGTAGCTGAAGAAGCTAAGAAAATTGAGGGAGTATCTGAGGTTCAAGATGGTGGAGCCAACACTCAACGACTTTTTGAATTGGCTTCCTTTATCCGTGTTTGGGGATTGGTTATTGCAGGGCTCTTGATTTTTATCGCAGTCTTCCTCATTTCCAATACCATCCGTATTACCATTATTTCACGTAGTCGTGAGATTCAGATCATGCGTCTTGTTGGAGCGAGAAATGGTTATATCCGTGGCCCATTCTTGCTAGAAGGTGCTTTTATTGGCTTGCTTGGCGCAGCGATTCCTTCAGTTCTTGTATTCTTTGTTTACAATATCGTTTATCAATCGGTCAATAAATCCTTGGTAGGTCAAAACTTATCAATGATTACGCCAGATGTGTTTGTCCCTTTGATGACAGTTCTACTATTTGTAATCGGAATTTTCATTGGTTCAATTGGTTCAGGGATTTCCATGCGTCGATTCTTGAAAATTTAATTGGATATAAATGCAAATTGAGATAAAAACAGAAAAACAAAACATTTTTAAAGAGAAGTTTTCGTAAACTTCTCTTTTTCCTTTTAAAAATTAAAAAAAGTAGATATTTTTTTTATAAAAGCCTTTACAAAAAAAATAAAAGTGGTATAATTAATACATAACCAAATGCAAACGTTTTCGTAAAACGTTTGCCTAAATAAAAATAAAGGAGATTTGAATGATGAAAGATACATTCAAAAATGTCTTGTCTTTCGAATTTTGGCAAAAATTCGGTAAGGCTTTGATGGTGGTTATCGCTGTTATGCCGGCTGCTGGTTTGATGATTTCAATCGGTAAGTCACTTGCAATGATTGACCCAAACCTTGCTCCCCTAGTGATTACTGGTGGCGTACTAGAGCAAATTGGTTGGGGGGTTATCGGTAACCTTCATATTTTGTTTGCCCTCGCTATTGGGGGAAGCTGGGCAAAAGAACGTGCAGGTGGTGCATTTGCAGCCGGGCTTGCCTTTATCTTGATTAACCGTATCACAGGTACTATCTTTGGAGTTACAAGTGATATGCTGAAAAACCCTGAGGCTATGGTCACTACTCTCTTTGGAGGCTCAATCAAAGTTTCTGATTACTTCATCAGTGTTCTTGAAGCACCAGCATTGAACATGGGTGTTTTTGTAGGGATTATCTCTGGTTTTGTAGGGGCAACTGCCTTTAACAAATACTACAACTACCGTAAACTTCCTGATGCGCTTTCATTCTTCAATGGGAAACGCTTCGTACCATTCGTTGTCATCCTTCGTTCAGCTATTGCAGCAATTGTACTTGCAGCTTTCTGGCCAGTAGTTCAAACAGGTATCAATAACTTTGGTATTTGGATTGCCAACTCTCAAGAAACTGCTCCAGTTCTCGCACCATTCTTGTATGGTACTTTGGAACGTTTGCTCTTGCCATTTGGTCTTCACCACATGTTGACAATCCCAATGAACTATACAGCTCTTGGTGGAACATACGAAATCCTTACTGGTGCAGCTAAAGGAACTCAAGTATTTGGTCAAGACCCACTTTGGCTTGCTTGGGTAACAGACCTTGTTAACCTTAAAGGTTCAAATGCTGACCAATACCAACACCTTCTTACAACTATCACTCCAGCTCGTTTCAAAGTTGGTCAAATGATCGGTTCATTCGGTATCTTGATGGGTGTCATCGTTGCTATCTACCGCAATGTTGATGCTGACAAGAAACACCAATACAAGGGTATGATGATTGCGACAGCCCTTGCAACATTCTTGACAGGGGTTACTGAACCTATCGAGTATATGTTTATGTTTATCGCAACACCTCTTTACCTAGTGTATGCTCTTGTTCAAGGTGCTGCCTTTGCTATGGCGGATATTGTTCACCTTCGTATGCACTCATTCGGTTCAATTGAATTCTTGACTCGTACTCCGCTAGCTATCAACGCTGGTCTTGGTATGGATATCATTAACTTTATCTGGGTAACTGTCCTCTTTGCAGTCATCATGTACTTCATTGCCAACTTTATGATTAAGAAATTCAACTATGCAACTCCAGGACGTAACGGAAACTATGAAACTGCTGAAGGAGCATCAGAAGATGCAGCTCCAGGAGAAACAAAAGTTGCAGCAGCTTCTCAAGCTGTAAATATCATTAACCTTCTTGGTGGTCGTGCAAACATCGTAGATGTAGATGCATGTATGACTCGTCTTCGTGTAACTGTTAAGGATGCAGATCGTGTTGGTACTGAGGAACAATGGAAAGCTGAAGGAGCTATGGGTCTTGTCATGAAAGGACAAGGTGTCCAAGCTATCTACGGACCAAAAGCTGACGTATTGAAATCTGATATCCAAGATATCCTTGACTCAGGTGAAGTAATTCCTGAAACTCTTCCAAGCCAAATGACAGAAGCTCAAAAGAATACTGTACACTTTAAAGGTGTAACTGAGGAAGTTTACTCAGTAGCTGATGGTCAAGTTGTTGCCTTGGAACAAGTGAAAGATCCAGTCTTTGCTCAAAAAATGATGGGTGATGGTTTTGCAGTAGAACCAGCAAATGGAAACATTGTATCTCCAGTTACAGGTACTGTATCAAGTATCTTCCCAACAAAACATGCACTTGGACTTGTTACTGAATCAGGTCTTGAAGTACTTGTTCATATTGGTTTGGATACTGTAAGTCTTGAAGGAAAACCATTTACTGTTCACGTTTCTGAAGGACAAAAAGTGGCTGCTGGTGACCTTCTTGTGACAGCTGACTTGGATGCTATCCGTGCAGCAGGTCGTGAAACATCAACAGTGGTTGTCTTTACAAATGGTGATGCTATCAAATCAGTTAAATTAGAACAAACAGGTTCTCTTGCAGCTAAAACAGCAGTTGCTAAAGTAGAATTGTAATATACTTGAGGTTGGAAGCTGTTTTCCAACCTCTTGTTTTAGGAGAAAAGCATGAAATTTTTAACACTCAATACTCATAGTTGGATGGAAAAAGAAGCAGAGGAAAAATTCCAGCTCTTGCTCCAAGATATTCTTGACAAAGATTATGACTTGATTTGTTTTCAAGAAATCAATCAAGAAATGACTTCGCCTGAGGTAGAGGTTAACAATCACTATCAAGCTTTACCATCAGCAGAACCCATTCATCAGGATCACTATGTACGACTCCTGGTTGAAAAATTGGTTGAGAAAGGGAAAAACTACTACTGGACTTGGGCTTACAATCATATCGGCTATGACCGCTACCATGAAGGTGTAGCCATCTTATCCAAAACACCGATTAAGGCGCGTGAAATTTTAGTGTCAGATGTAGATGATCCAACGGACTACCATACTCGCCGTGTTGCCTTGGCGGAGACAGAAGTTGAAGGTAAGGAGCTTACTCTTGCCAGTGTCCATCTCTCTTGGTGGGATAAAGGTTTCCAAGAAGAGTGGGCACGATTTGAGGCTGTACTAAAAGAGTTGAACAAACCTCTGATTTTAGCAGGTGATTTTAATAATCCAGCTGGTCAGGAAGGCTATCAAGCGATTTTAGCTAGTCCATTAGGTTTACAAGACGCATTTGAAGTTGCGAAAGAAAGAAGTGGTAGCTATACCGTTCCACCAGAAATTGATGGCTGGAAAGGCAATACCGAGCCGCTACGAATCGACTATGTCTTTACGACAAAAGACTTAGAAGTAGAAAGTTTGCATGTAGTTTTTGATGGTCAAAATGGTCCACAAGTCAGTGACCACTATGGTTTGAATGCTATTTTAAACTGGAAATAAAAATGAAAGGAAGTAATTCCTTTCATTTTTTGATTCTCGAACTGGACTACTGAAAATGTTTAAAATATGGTATAATGGTTAGATGAATAGAATCGAGGATAATATGTCATTTACGAAATTTCAGTTTAAAAACTATATAGAAAAGGCATTGGAGGAGTTGAAGTTTACGACTCCTACCGAAGTTCAGGAAAAGTTGATTCCTATTGTCTTGGCAGGTCGTGACTTGGTGGGCGAGTCAAAAACTGGTTCAGGAAAGACTCATACTTTCTTATTACCAATTTTCCAGCAATTAGATGAAACTAGCGATAGTGTGCAAGCAGTCATTACTGCACCAAGTCGTGAGTTGGCCACTCAAATCTACCAAGCAGCTCGTCAGATTGCAGCTCACTCAGATGTCGAAGTTCGTGTGGTTAATTATGTGGGTGGTACAGATAAGGCGCGTCAGATTGAAAAACTTGCCAGCAATCAACCACATATCGTTATCGGTACGCCAGGTCGCATCTATGACTTGGTCAAATCTGGTGATTTGGCTATTCACAAGGCCAAGACCTTTGTAGTTGATGAAGCCGATATGACCTTGGATATGGGATTTTTGGAAACCGTTGATAAGATTGCAGGGAGCCTTCCAAAAGACTTGCAATTCATGGTCTTTTCAGCAACCATTCCTCAAAAATTGCAACCGTTCTTGAAGAAATACTTGTCAAATCCTGTCATGGAAAAAATCAAGACTAAGACAGTTATCTCAGATACGATCGATAATTGGTTGATTTCGACCAAGGGCCGCGACAAGAATGCTCAAATTTACCAGCTGACTCAGTTGATGCAGCCTTATTTAGCAATGATTTTTGTTAACACAAAAACGCGTGCTGATGAGTTACATGCCTACTTGACTGCTCAAGGATTGAAGGTAGCTAAGATTCATGGAGATATTGCTCCTCGTGAACGCAAACGGATCATGAATCAGGTGAAAAATCTGGATTTTGAGTACATTGTCGCAACGGACTTGGCAGCGCGTGGAATTGACATTGAAGGCGTCAGCCATGTTATCAATGACGCCATTCCGCAAGACTTGTCCTTCTTTGTTCACCGAGTTGGACGTACTGGGCGCAACGGTCTACCTGGTACAGCGATTACCCTTTACCAGCCTAGTGATGACTCGGATATCCGTGAGTTGGAGAAATTAGGGATTAAGTTTACTCCTAAGATGGTCAAAGACGGAGAGTTTCAAGATACCTATGACCGTGATCGTCGTGCCAATCGTGAAAAGAAGCAGGATAAGCTTGATATCGAAATGATTGGCTTGGTCAAAAAGAAAAAGAAAAAAGTTAAACCGGGTTATAAGAAGAAAATCAAATGGGCGGTTGATGAAAAACGCCGCAAAACCAAGCGTGCTGAAAATCGCGCACGTGGGCGTGCTGAGCGAAAAGCTAAACGCCAAACATTTTAAGAACAAAATTGGAGCTGAATGGCTCCTTTTTGTAACTTCATTTTATAAATTATCGAAAAGAATGCAAAAATGAGTAAAAAGTGGTATAATGATAAGGTTATATAGTCCCGATAAGATGGTAGAAATTTCTATCAGTACTTTGTAACTCGCAAAGAATGATGGCTCCAAAGTCGCTCGTCCTTCTACGGTTGTCGCTATAAAGCGGTCACCCTATGCGCCTTACTAGCTTCAGAAATAAAAAAATATCGTTTTATTTCTTTCGCGTCGTAACTCTTAGACTATAGAAATACCTATCAGTACTTTGTAACTCTATAACAATATTTTTTAAGGGGGGACATTTTTATGTCAGAACGTAAATTATTCACGTCTGAATCTGTATCTGAGGGGCATCCGGATAAGATTGCAGACCAAATTTCAGATGCGATTTTGGATGCTATTTTAGCAAAGGATCCAGAGGCGCACGTTGCTGCTGAGACAGCTGTGTACACGGGTTCTGTCCATGTTTTTGGTGAAATTTCTACGAATGCCTATGTGGATATTAACCGTGTGGTTCGTGATACCATTGCAGAGATTGGCTATACGAATGCAGAATATGGTTTTTCTGCGGAAACAGTTGGAGTTCATCCATCGCTTGTTGAGCAGTCACCGGATATCGCCCAAGGTGTTAACGAAGCCTTGGAAGTCCGTGGAAATGCAGATCAAGATCCGCTTGACTTGATTGGTGCTGGTGACCAAGGTCTCATGTTTGGATTTGCAGTGGATGAGACAGAAGAACTCATGCCATTGCCAATCTCACTCAGCCACAAACTGGTTCGTCGCTTGGCAGAACTTCGTAAGTCTGGTGAAATCAGCTATCTTCGCCCAGACGCAAAATCACAAGTTACAGTTGAGTATGATGAAAATGATCGTCCGGTACGTGTGGACACAGTCGTTATTTCAACTCAGCACGATCCAGAAGTTAGCAATGAACAAATCCATCAAGATGTGATTGACAAGGTTATCAAAGAAGTTATTCCAGCTTCCTACTTGGATGAGCAAACAAAATTCTTCATCAACCCGACCGGCCGCTTTGTAATCGGTGGACCTCAAGGAGACTCAGGTTTGACTGGTCGCAAGATTATCGTGGATACCTATGGTGGCTACTCTCGTCATGGTGGTGGTGCCTTCTCTGGTAAGGATGCGACGAAGGTGGACCGTTCAGCCTCTTATGCAGCTCGCTACATTGCTAAGAATATCGTTGCAGCAGGTCTTGCTAAGAAAGTAGAAGTGCAATTGGCCTATGCCATCGGTGTGGCACAGCCTGTTTCTGTTCGTATCGATACTTTTGGTACAGGAACAGTAGCTGAAAGCAAACTTGAAAAAGCAGCGCGTCAAATCTTTGATCTTCGCCCTGCAGGAATTATCCAAATGCTGGATCTTAAACGTCCAATTTACCGTCAAACAGCGGCATATGGTCACATGGGACGTACAGATATTGACCTTCCATGGGAACGTTTAGACAAGGTAGAGGCTTTGAAAGAAGCGGTGAAATAAAATAAAAAAGATTGGTAGTTGTGTACTACCAATCTTTTTTGTAAGTGAAGACCAGCTTTTAAGTTGGTCTTCTTATTTTATAGGGATTGAAATCTCAATCAATTTATCCGAATAGAGGGTTTTGATATTGGCTTCATCGATGCTTCCCTTGTCGATTTTACGTTTCAAGAAGAAGTCTTGGATGGTTTCAATTTCGGGTTCACGAATAGCACGGTGTTTGTTGGAAATGAGGATTTCATAGTGAAGCGGGGCTTGTGTGAAAACCACATCTGTATTTCCGGCCGAATAGACCTCGACAAGAGTTGCGTCAGTACTTTCTAATTGGCTTTTAACAAGTTGCGAGTGTGAATTAGTCGTGTTGATAAGCTTCATAACAGTTCCTCCGATTTTCTAACTCTATTATAGCACTTTTTGGATAAAATCGTGTATTTTAGCCAATTCTATGCTGGATTTTCCAAGCTTCAATTCCCCATTTATGGCTACCACGTTTGAGTTTTTCAATTGCTTCATCAATAGGAAACCAAGTAATATGATTAAAATCTTCCAATGGTTTTTGTACTTCTTGGAAAGAAATAGCTTCATAGAGATAAGCTGGATTGTAGTAGTAGGTATCACGGTGGCGAGAGTAGAAATACTCATCAGCTTGCCCATAATAGGTCCCAATCTCAGCTGTAAAGCCAAGTTCTTCGATTAGTTCTCTTTTCAGTGCTTCTTGATGATCTTCGCCTGCTTCAATCTCTCCACCTGGCAAGAACCAAGCACCATTGGGAGCTTGGACTAAGACGATTTGTTTTTTTTCCGCATCCGGAATAACTGCGTACACACCATAGCGGGGCTGGTAGGTCACATTCTCTTTTTTATCACCAAAATTTGGGTTTGCCATTGCATTTTCCTCATTCTCTAGTATCTTTATTATTATCATAATGGACGAGGGGCTAGCTGTCAAGAATAAACCAACGAACTTGTGCAGAAATAGCTACTTTGTCTTGATCAATACTTATCTAGTTAAACTTTCCAACTCTCGTACTATAACTGGTATAATAAAAGAGAGGTGATTTTATGGCAGAATCAAGACTATTTCGTATCCTATATCTACTTTTAGAAAAAGGTAGCATAACGGCTCCTGAATTAGCCCGATTATTTGAAGTATCTGTACGAACGATTTATCGCGATATTGAGCGGTTGAGTATGGCGGGAATCCCTCTATATTCAGTACCTGGAAAGGCGGGCGGAATCTTTTTAATGAAGGACTTTGTTCTGGATCGTACTCTCGTATCGGAGGATGAAAAATTAGAACTTCTGTCAGCTTTGCAAGGGATTCGAGCTCTGACAAATGACAGACAAGATCTGTTACTTGAAAAGTTGGAATCTATTTTTCAAGTTTCTACCAGTCCTTGGATAGAAGTAGACTTGACTGACTGGAGAAAGCGAGAAGGTCAAAAAGAATTATTTGATAACATCAAACATGCTATTCTAGAGAAAAGGCAACTGGTGATTACTTATCTAGGTGGGTGTGGTCAGAAAACGATTCGTACAGTCGAGCCCTTTAGACTCGTATTTAAAAAGAGAGATTGGTACCTTCATGCCTACTGTTGTTTGAAGGAAGAGTGGCGTTTTTTCAAATTGTCTAGAATTAGGAAATATCACCTAACAACTGAAACTGTGAAGCAGAAAAATGTGGAGGATTGGGTTGATGGTTCAGATCAAGTGGCACATCAAATCAAAGCTTCCTTGAAGTTTAGTCCCAAGCTTGCTTTCCGGGTTTATGAAGATTTTTCAGAAGATGAGATTAGCTTGGGGAAAGATGGGTGTTATTATGTCAAGACAGTCCTACCAGAGCATGAAAGTCTGTATACTTACCTCCTGTCTTATCTAGATGGGGTGGAAATACTCGCCCCCAATCATCTGAAGAAGGAATTGCTTTCTAGATTAGAAAAAATCCAAAAACTTTACAAACCTTGACAAAAGATGTCAGGGTTTTGGTGCTATACTAGAGATAGAAAGGAGAAGAACCAAATGAAATACGAACGGAGAAAAGAAGCAAAAGATCTTTATCAAGTGAAAGCTAGGCCCAGCATCCTGCAGGTACCAGGTCAATCCTATATCGTGATTGATGGTAAAGGTGATCCAAATCAAGAAGATTTTTCAGAACGCGTAGGGGCCTTATATGCCTTAGCCTATGCGATAAAGATGAAGTATAAAAAAGCTCCTCTGGATGAGGTTTACACTGATTTTACTGTCTTTCCTTTAGAAGGTGTATGGAAAAAGGAGAAGGAGGGAGAACTGGTAAAAAGTGAGCTTTCTTATAGCATTATGATTGGGCAACCCGATTTTATTACGAGAGAACTATTTGAAAAAGCTTTGGAAGAGGTGAAAATCAAGAAGCCAAATCCTCTCTATGAGGTTGTTCGTTTTGAAAAAATAGAAGAATGCCCAAGCCTTGCTATGCTTCATGTAGGACCTTTTGATACTGAAAATGAGACTTTTGCAGAGATGGAGTATTTTTGTCAACTTCATAAGCTCAAAAGAACTTCGGAAGTCCACCGAGAAATTTATCTCAATAATCTTCATCGAACGGAGCCAAGCAAATTAAAAACAATTCTTCGCTATCAAGTTCAAGAAGAGAATTAAAAAAGAACAGGAAACAAGATTTCCTGTTCTTTTTTATGAGTTCTAATCTTCTCTTTCAGAAGTATTCTCTTTGATTTTTTCAGTTTTTTTGGCAGATTTGATTTGAATCTTACCATTGCTTGTCATGACTGCCTTGAGGTCTTTTTCACTTGGGTTTTCAAGGTAGTAGTCTGTGATGGCATCCTCGATATGGTCTTGAATGGTACGGCGGAGTGGGCGTGCTCCCATTTTTGGATCATAACCTAAGTCAACCAACTTTTCCTTGACCTTGTCTGTCACATCGAGGTGGATATTGTTGCTAGAGAGGCGTTTGTTGACATCCGCTAGCATGAGTTCGACGATTTGGAGAAGGTTGTCCTTGCTGAGAGGTTTAAATTCGATGATGCCATCAAAACGGTTCATAAACTCTGGACTAAAGAAGTTGCCGAGTTCACCGAGAACAGAGTTGGTTCGACCTTCACGAGCAGCTCCAAAACCAACGCTGGCTTCGGCCTTACCAGTACCCGCATTTGAGGTCATGATAATGATGGCATCCTTAAAGCTAACTGTACGTCCTTGCCCATCTGTCAAACGACCATCATCCAAGACTTGAAGGAACATGTGCATCACATCTGGGTGGGCTTTTTCAACTTCATCGAGAAGGATGAGTGAGTAAGGATTGCGACGAACCTTTTCAGTCAGTTGACCAGCTTCATCATAGCCTACATAGCCTGGAGGGGCACCGACTAATTTAGCCACACTGTGTTTTTCCATGTATTCACTCATATCAAAGCGAATCATGCTGTCAGCAGAGCCAAAGAGCTCAATGGCTAGTTGTTTGGAAAGTTCTGTCTTACCGACACCAGTTGGTCCGACAAAGAGGAAACTTCCGATTGGCCGGTTAGGAGTTCCAAGCCCAACTCGATTACGACGGATGGCCTTGGCAATCTTATCAACAGCTTCATCTTGACCAATGACATGAGCTTTGAGGTCGTCTGCTAGATGGATAAGCTGAGACTGTTCTTTTTCTTTGAGTTCTCCGACAGGAATATTGGTTTTCTGCTCAATGATATGTTCAATGGTTTTCTCGCTAATGATAGGAGTATCTTGGTCAGTCACCTTGTTTTTCTGCATTTCCTTATACTTGGCAATCTGATCGCGGAAATAGGCAGCTTTTTCAAAGTCTTCCTCTCGTGTAGCCTGAGCCTTGAGATTTTCAGCTTCAATTAGACGCTGATCAATCACTTTAGGATCAACAAAGTTTAGCGTCAGATTCATCTTAGAACCAGCTTCATCTAACAGGTCAATAGCCTTGTCTGGCAAGAAGCGGTCTTGGATGTATCGGTTGGAAAGAGTAGCAGCAGCTTCGATAGCAGCGTCTGTGTACTTGACGTGATGATAGTCTTCGTATTTTTTTTGAACCCCTTTGAGGATGGTAATGGTTTCTTCGACAGTTGGTTCATCTACCTTGACAGGCTGCATACGGCGTTCGAGGGCAGCATCTTTTTCAATGATACGGTATTCATTGAGAGTAGTTGCGCCGACCAGTTGCAATTCACCACGGGCAAGGGCTGGTTTGAGGATATTTCCTGCATCCATATTGCCATCACCAGCAGATCCAGCGCCAACAATTTCATGGATTTCATCGATAAAGAGGATGATGTCCTCGCGTTTGCGAATTTCTTCCATGAGTTTTTGCATACGTTCTTCAAATTGGCCTCGAATCCCTGTTCCTTGAACTAGGCTAACCACATCCAGACGGATGACCTGCTTGCCTTGGAGTTTATGGGGAACATCACCATCGACAATCTTCTGAGCTAGACCTTCGACAACGGCAGTTTTACCGACACCTGGTTCTCCGATAAGGACAGGGTTGTTCTTGGTTCGACGGTTGAGAATTTCGATAACGCGGATAATCTCCTCGTCTCGGCCGATAACAGGGTCAATATCTCCTCGACGAGCTATTTCAGTCACGTTGATACCATATTCCTCTAGGAGCCCTCTTTCTTGGCTAGGAGGAGGTGTTTGAACAGGTCCGCGGTTTTGAGGTCCGTATCCCCCATTGCCTCCGTATCCCCCGCCGGATTGAGTTGGAGGGACGTTATTTGAAGAAGCCCTGAAATTGTTCAAATCATTGAAAAAGTCTCCGAAAGGATCAAAGTCATGATTGTTTAAATCAGTCATTCCTTTAAAGAGGGTATTATTTGGATCTGTTTTGATAATTTTATAGCAATTTTGACAGAGATCAATTTGCTTTTGCTGTCCATTGATATTGGTATACAGATGAATTGTTGAGTCGTTAATTTTACAGTTTTGACAGAGCATACATCTACCTCATTTCATTCGTATTCTTGACCTAAAAAAAGGTCAAGAATAGTCAAAGTTTTATACTCTCATTATAGCATGATTAAGGTGTAAAGCAAGTAAAAAGATTGGGAAGTGGTCGTTTTTAAAAGAAGGATTTATGGAGAATCAAGCGACATTGAAGGTAAGAAAAAATCCCATTTGTTGTGACAAAAAGGATTCTCATTTATCGGGCCTTACTGCCCGTTGTTTTTATATTAGTAAAGGAGTTCGTAGATCTCCATTGCAATCAAATCAATGCTATCAAAGGTATAAGTTTCACGAGCCTCTACATCGCGAAGGGTGAAGAGTGATCCGTTTTCTTCGTCGTGGCTGTATGCAACTTCTGCGACAACAACACCTTCACGTTCAAAATTACGTTTTAGATTTCCACCATCTTTTGTCATTGCTTCTAGGCGGTTAATGATTCTAACCAAATGTGATTCCATTTTGATTCTCCTCCATTTCTTATCGTTTCTATTTTACCATAAACAAGAGGTAGTTGACTAGAAAAAAACTGTGATTTCTCTCTATTTCTCTATTCTATCAAGTTAATTGTTAAAATTGGTGAAAAAAGATTGCATTTTAATTCAATTCATGTTATAATCATACAATCTAATACATAGAAAGTTGATTGAATATGAATTTTTCTTTTTTACCAAAGTATTTACCATATTTTAACTATGGTGCTCTGATTACCGTGTTAATTTCCATCCTTGTCGTCTGCTTAGGGACTATTATAGGTGTGTTACTGGCCTTTGCCCAACGTTCACGCTTTAAACCGCTCGTTTGGTTTGCAAATGTGTATGTTTGGATTTTCCGTGGGACGCCAATGATGGTTCAGATTATGATTGCCTTTGCTCTTATGCATATCAATGCTCCGACTATCCAAGTGGGAATTTTAGGAGTTGATCTTTCTCGTTTGATTCCTGGTATTCTGATTATTTCTATGAATAGTGGTGCTTACGTTTCAGAAACTGTTCGTGCAGGAATCAATGCGGTTCCTAAAGGGCAGTTAGAGGCCGCTTACTCTCTTGGTATTCGTCCGAAAAATGCCATGCGTTATGTCATTTTGCCACAAGCTATCAAAAATATTCTTCCAGCTCTGGGAAATGAATTTATCACCATTATCAAGGATAGTTCCCTCTTGTCTGCGATTGGGGTGATGGAGTTGTGGAATGGTGCGACGACAGTAGCAACAACAACTTATTTACCGTTGACTCCCCTTTTATTTGCAGCCTTTTACTATTTGATTATGACCTCTGTTTTGACAGTGGCGTTGAAAGCATTTGAAAAACATATTGGACAAGGAGACAAGAAATAATGACAGAAACCTTGATTAAAATTGAAGAACTACATAAGTCTTTTGGGAAAAATGAAGTTTTAAAAGGCATCAACCTTGAGATTAAACGAGGAGAAGTTGTGGTCATTATCGGTCCGTCAGGGAGCGGGAAATCAACTCTCCTTCGTTCGATGAATCTCCTTGAAGAAGCAAGTAAAGGTAAGGTTATCTTTGAAGGAGTTGATATCACTGATAAGAAAAATGACCTTTTTGCCATGCGTGAAAAGATGGGTATGGTATTCCAACAATTCAACCTTTTTCCTAATATGACAGCGATGGAAAATATCACTTTATCACCAATTAAAACCAAAGGTGAAAGCAAGGAAGTTGCGGAGAAAAGAGCACAGGAACTGTTAGAAAAAGTTGGTTTGCCAGATAAGGCAACGGCCTACCCACAGAGTTTGTCAGGTGGTCAGCAACAACGGATTGCCATTGCACGTGGACTTGCTATGGAACCAGATGTTTTGCTCTTTGATGAGCCGACTTCAGCCCTAGACCCTGAGATGGTTGGAGAAGTCCTAGCTGTTATGCAAGACCTTGCTAAATCAGGGATGACTATGGTGATTGTGACGCATGAAATGGGCTTTGCGCGTGAGGTAGCAGACCGTGTTATCTTTATGGCGGATGGAGTTGTTGTCGAAGATGGAACGCCAGAAGAGATTTTCGATCAAACAAAAGAACAACGGACCAAGGAATTTTTGAGTAAGGTTTTGTAAGACCTCATTTTTAGAAGAAATGGAGTAGGCATCATGGCTTCCAGTAAAGAATATTTAGATTTCATTCTCGAACAGCTATCAGAGCTAGAGGAGATGAGTTATCGTCCAATGATGGGAGAGTATATCCTTTATTATCGTGGGAAGATTATTGGGGGAATCTATGATAATCGTTTGTTACTGAAGCCTGTGAAGGTGGTCATGGATCAATTGAGACAGACTAGGCTTGAACGTCCTTATGAAGGAGCTAAGGAGATGATTTTGATAGAAGACATTGAAGATAAGTCATGTCTAATCAGATTAATCAAGGAGATGTATGAAGTCTTACCGGATCCAAAAGTCAAAAAGAAAGCATGACAAATTCACCTAGTATAAATAGGCATAAAGGCTCGATACGAGCTTTTTCTTATAGTTTCAGACTATAAGGTCCATTAGTCAAGAAATGTTAGAATGACAAGGTATTTTTTGTTATAATAGAGAATATCTGATAGAAAAGAGAAGAGATATGGTACAGATTATTGATGGGAAGGCTCTTGCGGCTAAGTTACAAGGACAGTTGGCTGAAAAGACTGCCAAACTAAAAGAAGAAACAGGTCTAGTTCCAGGATTGGTAGTGATTTTGGTGGGGGACAATCCTGCCAGCCAAGTCTACGTTCGCAATAAGGAACGGTC
This sequence comes from Streptococcus oralis subsp. tigurinus, assembly GCF_002093575.1. GTDB lineage: Bacteria > Bacillota > Bacilli > Lactobacillales > Streptococcaceae > Streptococcus > Streptococcus oralis_CH. The sequence goes on from NZ_LNVH01000004.1 coordinate 388,285, forward strand.
AGCTCTCGCTGCTGGCTTCCGTAGTGAAGTAGTGCGAGTTCCAGAGGCCATTACCCAAGCGGAATTGTTGGATTTGATTGCCAAATACAATCAAGATCCAGCTTGGCATGGGATTTTGGTCCAGTTACCTTTACCAAAACATATTGATGAAGAGGCAGTTTTATTAGCCATTAACCCCGAAAAAGACGTGGATGGTTTTCATCCTCTAAACATGGGTCGCCTCTGGTCTGGTCATCCAGTTATGATTCCTTCGACACCTGCAGGAATTATGGAGATGTTTCATGAATATGGGATTGATCTAGAAGGTAAAAATGCGGTTGTTATCGGTCGCTCAAATATCGTTGGAAAACCGATGGCTCAGCTTCTTTTAGCCAAGAATGCGACTGTGACCTTGACCCACTCACGGACCCATCATCTTGCCAAGGTGGCTGCTAAGGCAGATATTCTTGTGGTTGCAATCGGTCGTGCTAAGTTTGTGACTCCAGACTTTGTCAAACCAGGAGCGGTTGTCATTGACGTTGGGATGAACCGAGATGAAAATGGCAAGCTTTGTGGAGATGTTGACTATGATGCCGTTGCACCACTTGCCAGTCACATCACCCCTGTACCGGGTGGAGTTGGTCCTATGACGATTACCATGCTAATGGAGCAAACCTATCAAGCAGCGCTTCGAACACTAAACAAGGACTAGGAAGATGAAATTCGTATTTGACCTGGATGGAACGCTATCTTTTGACTACATGACCATAGATGAGGAGATTCAGCAGGTTCTTTTAAAGGCTGAAGATTATGGGCATGAGCTTGTGTTTGCCTCAGCCCGCTCTTATCGGGATTGCTTGGGTTTATTAGGCCCTAAACTCAGTCAGCGCTTGGTCATAGGGTTGAATGGTGGCGTAGCCTATCATCTAGGGAAGGCTGTTTTCGAAAGGAATCTCGATGCTAGAGTTTATCAGGCGCTAGTGGATTATTGCCAGACTTATAATCTCCCTTTCTTTGTAGATGATTGCTTTGACTATAGTGGTCAGATCGTGGAGAAGATTCCATTTATTTCCAGTGTGGATCCCCTAAAGGTGGCTCGACATCAGAAACTCGAGGACTTGGGGGCTCCGATTAAGGTAGTCGTCTATATGGGTGAACATGAGGATTTGCTTGATGATCTTCTTGGTCAGCTAGAAAGACTGGGGCAGGCTCATCTGTCTTATCATGCGCATGAAAAGTGCCTTTATGTCAACCCCTTGGATACTCATAAGGCGACAACTGTTGAAAAGTTATGCGGGGAGAACTTCATCGCTTTTGGAAATGACCAAAACGATATTGAACTGTTTAAGACGTCGCTCTATTCTGTCCAGATTGGAGATTTTGCTGCTCTTACTCCATATGCAGATGGCACGTTAGAGCTAAAAGGAGAACCTTCTCCAGCAGTAGCAGCTAAAATCTTACAGACTTTTGCGGAATTTAAGGGAAAATAGATAAAAGGAGGTTTGCCCCTCCTTTTGTAGTATAATGGAGTGAGAGGAAAAAACGATGAAAGTGATTGATCAAGCGTTATTAGAAAAAGTCATTATTGAACGTTCTCGTCACAGCCATAAGGGAGATTACGGTCGCCTGCTCTTGCTGGGAGGGACCTATCCTTATGAGGGAGCTATCATCATGTCAGCCATTGCAGCAGTCAAAAGTGGGGCAGGGTTGGTGACTGTTGGCACGGATAAGGAGAATATTCCGGCTCTGCACAGTCATTTACCGGAGGCCATGGCATTTTCTCTTCAAGACCAGCAATTGTTAAAAGAGCAGTTGGAAAAGGCAGAAGTTGTCTTGTTAGGTCCGGGTTTGCGAGAGGATGCATTTGGAGAAGAACTCGTAAAACGAGTCTTTGACTGCCTTAGAAGAGACCAGATTTTGATTGTAGATGGCGGTGCTTTGGGCATCTTAGCAAACGGCCAGTTACCATTTCCTTCCAGTCAGCTCATCCTAACTCCCCACCAAAAGGAATGGGAAAGACTGTCTGGTATAGTTCTTGACCATCAAAATACAGAGACGACTGCTAGGGCTCTTTCTGCTTTTCCTCAAGGGATGATTTTAGTTGAGAAAGGTCCAGTGACTCGTATCTGGCAAGCTGGAAAACCTGAATACTATCAACTGGAGGTTGGCGGTCCCTATCAAGCAACTGGTGGAATGGGAGATACTTTAGCTGGGATGATTGCAGGTTTTGCAGGTCAGTTTCACCAAGTCAGTCTCTATGAGAGAGTGGTGGTGGCAACCCACCTTCATTCGGCTATCGCGCAAGAACTAGCTCAAGAAAATTACCTTGTCTTGCCAACAGAAATTAGCAAGTCCCTTCCGAAAACAATGAAAAAAATATCTCAAAAAGGCAACTAATACCTTAGTTGTCTTTTTATGTTGATGTAGCTTTGTTGATAAGGCTTTCAAATACCTCAGAACCAGCGACCAACTGCTGAACTGGCGTGAAATTCTCTCTTTTAAGGTCATGATATTTACTCAAACTCAAAAGAAAAGCGAGATTGTTATCAAAGTTGAGGGGTGTCAAATCATGCTTTTTTTGATATAATTTTTAATGATGAATGCGAGAAATGATCGGTATGTGGTCGTTGATTTAGAGGCGACCAGCACCGGAAGCAAGGCAAAACTTATTCAAGTAGGCATTGTGGTGATTGAGAATGGTGAAATCATCGATCAGTATGCGACCGATGTCAATCCCCACGAACCCTTGGATTCTCATATCAAAGAATTAACGGGTCTGACCGATCAGCGTTTGGCTGCGGCACCAGAGTTTTCTCAGGTGGCCGGAAAAATTTTTGAATTGGTTAAGGACGGTATTTTTGTTGCGCACAATGTACAATTTGATGCCAACCTCCTTTCAGAATTCCTCTTTTTTGAAGGATATGAATTGCGCACCCCGCGGGTGGATACTGTTGAGTTAGCCCAAGTTCTATATCCTCAATTTGAAAAGTACAATCTAGGTATTCTTTGTCAAGAGTTGGGCATTGAGCTGGAACATGCCCATACTGCCCTGTCAGATGCTCAAGCAACAGCTGAACTCTTGCTTTACATGCGTCAAAAACTTTTTGAGCTACCTAAAGGGCTCTTAGAAAGCTTGTTAGACCTTGCAGACAACCTTCTCTATGAAAGTTATCTGGTGATTGAGGAGGTCTATCAGCAACAATCGCTCTTATCTTCGCCAGACTTGATGGAACTTCATGGGCTTTTCCTCAAAAAGGAAAGCAAAGCCTTAGTCCCACGAAAGTTATCCAAAGATTTTGCTAAAAATATTTCTTTATTGGGGCTGGAGGAGCGTCCGCAACAGTTGGAATTTGCGGAGAAGATTGAGCAATTATTGGAAAAAGACCAGACTTCCTTTATCCAAGCTCAAACGGGACTGGGCAAGACTTATGGTTACCTCCTCCCAGCTTTGAACTTGGAGAGTCAAGCAGGTATTCTAGTGAGTGTTCCGACCAAAATTCTTCAAAATCAAATCATGCAAGAAGAAGGTCAGCGCTTAAAAGAGGTCTTCCATCTGGAAATTCATAGTCTCAAGGGGCCTCAAAATTACTTGAAATTGGATGCTTTTCACCAAATTCTCTATCGATCAGAGTCCAATCGCCTTTTCACACGCTTTAAAATGCAGTTGCTTATCTGGCTAACAGAGACAGAGACTGGTGACTTGGACGAAATCGGGCAACTTTATCGCTATCAGCATTTTCTACCAGAACTAGTCCACGATGGCAAGCTTTCAAAGAAAAGTTTATTTGCTACAGAGGATTTTTGGAAACGAGGGCATGACAAGGCCAAGACCAGTCGTGTTCTTCTGACCAATCATGCCTATCTGGTCACTCGTTTGGAAGACAATCCGGAGTTTGTCGACAATCGTTTGGTTATCTTGGATGAAGCTCAAAAAATGCTGCTAGCTCTCGAAAATCTAGCCCAGCAGGCTTATCGCCTTGAGGAACTTGTAACCCAGCTTGATAAGTCCATAGAGTCAGAGGAAGATTTGGTTCAGAAACGTTTGCTTGAGAGTATCGGCTTTGAATGTCGTTACTTGATGGAGCACTATCAGTCAGGTCTGAAGAATGGAAAGTGGTTGGATTCTCTCGAACACTTGCGCCAGCATTTTTCGGAGTTAGCTCTCCCAGAGTATCGAGAACTTGCAAACTTTTTCACCTCGGACCGTGAATTTTGGCTTGCTACAGCAGAGAAATCGAGCAAGGATGTCTTGATTTGTTCAAGTAAAAAAGGCCGCTTTATACTAGCAGACCTATTGCCGGAAGATTGCAGGCTCCTAGGAGTATCGGCCACTCTTGAAATCAGCAATCGGGTTTCCCTAGCAGATCTATTGGGATTTCCAGATGCTCCGCTTGTTAAGCTTGATGTAGCAAAACAGGAGCAACAAGAAGTCTTTCTAGTCAATGACTTTCCTCTTGTGACAGAAGTTTCGCCTTTTGACTATGCTAGTGAAGTGACTTCTGTCATTCGAAGCTTACAGGCCTTTCAAGAACCCTTATTGGTCTTGTTTACCTCAAAAGAAATGTTGCTGGCAGTTTCGGACCTGCTCGACCAACCGCATCTAGCTCAGTATAAAAATGGGGAACCAAGCCAACTGAAAAAACGTTTTGAAAAAGGTGAACGCCAGATCTTGCTTGGAACAGGTAGTTTCTGGGAAGGAGTTGATTTTTCAACCCATCCTTGCGTGATCCAAGTGATTCCGAGATTGCCTTTCCAAAATCCCCAAGAGCCTTTAACCAAAAAATTAAACCAAGAACTGCGCCAAGAAGGGAAAAATCCTTTCTATGATTATCAGTTGCCGATGGCGATCATTCGGCTAAAACAAGCCCTGGGTCGTACTGTTAGACGGCCCAACCAAGGTTCGGTTGCTGTAATCTTAGACAGTCGTGTTGTCAGCAAGCGTTACGGCAAACAAATCGCTCAGACCTTGTCAAAAGAAAGGGCTGTTCAGGTTCTTTCTAGAGAACGGATAGAGCCTGCTGTAGCTGATTTTCTCCAATCCCGTCGCAATAGAATGAAAGAAAAAAGGTAAAAAATATGAAACGTTCCTTCGACTCTCGAGTCGATTATAGCCTTCTCCTGCCAGTGTTTTGTTTACTGGTGATTGGAGTAGTAGCTATTTATATAGCAGTTAGTCATGACTATCCAAATAATGTGTTACCAATACTAGGCCAGCAAATCGCTTGGATTTCCTTGGGCCTTGTCATTGGTTTTGTGGTCATGTTCTTCAATACCGAGTTTTTATGGAAGGTGACTCCCTATCTTTATGGTCTAGGGCTAGCTTTGATGGTCCTACCTCTTGTTTTCTACAATCCGAGTTTGGTAGCTTCTACAGGTGCCAAAAACTGGGTATCAATTGGTGGAACGACACTTTTTCAGCCATCGGAGTTCATGAAGATTTCCTATATCTTGATGTTGGCTCGAGTCATCGTACAATTCACTCAAAAACACAAGGAATGGCGACGAACTATTCCCTTGGATTTCCTATTGATTGGTTGGATGATTGCCTTTACCATCCCAGTCTTGATCCTCTTAGCCCTACAAAGTGACTTGGGGACTGCCTTGGTCTTTGTAGCTATTTTTGCAGGCATGGTTCTCCTTTCAGGTGTTTCGTGGAAGATTATCATTCCGGTCTTTGCGACAGGAGTGACTGCAGTTGCAGGCTTCATGGCCATCTTTATAAGCAAGGATGGGCGTGCCTTCTTGCATCAGATTGGGATGCCAACCTACCAGATTAACCGCATCTTGGCTTGGCTCAATCCCTTTGACTTCGCGCAAACAACGACTTACCAACAGGCGCAGGGACAAATTGCGATTGGAAGTGGTGGCTTGTTTGGGCAAGGTTTCAATGTGTCCAATCTCCTCATTCCAGTACGTGAGAGTGATATGATTTTTACGGTGATTGCTGAAGACTTTGGCTTCATTGGTTCGGTCTTTGTGGTTGCCCTGTACTTGCTTCTTATTTACCGGATGTTGAAGATTACGCTCAGGTCAAATAATCAGTTCTACACCTATATTTCGACTGGTTTTATCATGATGTTGCTCTTCCATATCTTTGAAAATATCGGTGCCGTGACAGGCTTACTTCCTTTGACAGGGATTCCTCTGCCTTTCATTTCTCAAGGGGGATCCGCAATTATTAGTAACCTCATCGGTGTCGGTCTCCTCTTGTCTATGAGTTACCAGACCAACCTAGCGGAGGAGAAAAGTGGAAAAGTTCCATTCAAACGAAAGAAAGTCGTCCTAAAACAAATCAAATAAGGAGGCCACTATGGCAACAGTAGCAGTTATTTTAGCCCAGGGTTTTGAAGAAATTGAAGCCTTGACAGTAGTTGATGTCTTGCGTCGAGCAAACATTTCATGTGATATGGTAGGATTTGAAGAGCAGGTGACAGGGTCACATGACATTCAGGTAAAAGTCGACTATATCTTTGATGGCGATTTGTCCGACTATGACTTGGTCGTTCTTCCAGGTGGTATGCCAGGCTCTGCTCACCTACGGGATAATCCAGCCCTCATTTCACAGATTAAAGCCTTTGACCAAGTAGGAAAGAAAATTGCTGCCATCTGTGCAGCCCCAATCGCCCTCCATCAAGCAGGTGTCCTGAAAGACAAGCACTTTACTTGTTATGACGGAGTTCAGGAGCAAATTACTGACGGGATTTACCAAAAGAAAACAGTGGTTGTAGATGGCAATCTAACAACTAGCCGAGGACCGTCAACCGCACTTGCCTTTGCCTATGAGTTGGTAGAGCAGTTGGGAGGGGATGCTGAAAGTTTACGAGTCGGCATGCTCTATCGAGATGTCTTTGGAAATTAACAGTAAGACGAGAGTTCGGCTCTCGTTTTTACTTGGAAAAATCTAGGAAATCATCGCTTTTTTCATAAAAAAATGGTATAATGAAGGGTATGAAATATCACGACTACATATGGGATTTAGGTGGTACCCTATTGGATAATTATGAGACTTCTACAGCAGCCTTTGTAGAGACCTTAGCCCAATACGGAATAGAGCAAGAACACGACCGTGTTTACGAAGCCTTGAAGGTTTCGACAGCTTTTGCTATCGAGAAGTTTGCCCCAGACATCGAGAATTTTTTAGAAAACTACAAAGAAAATGAAGCGCGTGAGCTAGAATACCCAGTTTTGTTTGAGGGAATTCCAGAACTACTCAAAGACATTTCTGACAAGGGTGGTCGCCATTTCTTGGTTTCTCATCGAAATGACCAAGTGCTAGAACTTCTTGCTAAGACCCAGATAGCGAACTACTTCACCGAGGTGGTGACTGCCAGTTCTGGCTTTAAACGAAAACCAGATCCTGAGTCCATGATTTATTTACGTGATAAATATCATATTACATCTGGTTTGGTCATTGGTGATAGAAATATTGATGTAGAAGCAGGTAAAGCTGCCGGCTTAGATGCCTATCTTTTTAAAAACGTTGTGACACTGAGACAAGCAATAGACATGTAAGAAAAGGGAAAAAATGACAGAAGAAATCAAAAATCAACAGGCACAAGATTATGATGCCAGTCAAATTCAAGTTTTGGAGGGACTTGAAGCTGTTCGTATGCGTCCAGGTATGTATATTGGATCGACTTCAAAAGAAGGCCTTCACCATCTAGTCTGGGAAATCGTTGATAATTCAATTGATGAAGCCCTAGCTGGATTTGCCAGTCACATCCAAGTCTTTATAGAGCCAGATAACTCCATCACCGTTGTAGATGATGGACGTGGTATTCCTGTTGATATTCAGGAAAAGACAGGACGTCCCGCTGTTGAGACCGTCTTTACAGTCCTTCACGCTGGAGGGAAATTTGGCGGTGGCGGATACAAGGTTTCAGGTGGATTGCACGGTGTAGGTTCATCAGTAGTAAACGCTCTTTCAACTCAACTAGATGTTCATGTCCACAAAAATGGTAAGATTCATTACCAAGAATACCGTCGTGGTCATGTAGTTGCTGATCTTGAGGTGGTTGGAGATACAGATAAAACTGGAACAACAGTTCACTTCACACCAGATCCAGAGATTTTTACAGAAACAACGACCTTTGATTTTGAAAAATTAAACAAACGTATTCAAGAACTAGCCTTTTTGAACCGAGGTCTTCGAATCTCCATCACAGATAAGCGTGAAGGTCTCGAACAGACTAAACATTACCACTATGAGGGTGGGATTGCTAGCTACGTTGAATATATCAACGAGAACAAGGATGTGATCTTTGATACACCAATCTACACAGACGGTGAGATGGATGATATCACAGTTGAAGTAGCTATGCAGTACACAACTGGTTACCACGAAAACGTCATGAGTTTCGCCAATAACATTCACACCCATGAAGGTGGTACGCATGAGCAAGGTTTCCGTACAGCACTGACACGTGTTATCAATGATTATGCTCGCAAAAATAAGCTACTAAAAGACAATGAAGACAACCTAACAGGGGAAGATGTCCGTGAAGGCTTGACTGCAGTTATCTCAGTTAAGCATCCAAACCCGCAGTTTGAAGGACAAACCAAGACCAAACTGGGGAATAGTGAAGTAGTCAAGATTACCAATCGCCTTTTCAGCGATGCCTTCTCTGATTTTCTCATGGAAAATCCACAGATCGCCAAGCGCATCGTGGAAAAAGGAATCTTGGCTGCCAAGGCTCGTGTAGCTGCCAAGCGTGCGCGTGAAGTCACACGCAAGAAATCTGGTTTGGAAATTTCCAATCTTCCTGGAAAATTAGCAGACTGTTCTTCGAACAACCCAGCTGAAACCGAACTCTTCATCGTCGAAGGAGACTCAGCTGGTGGATCAGCCAAATCTGGTCGTAACCGTGAGTTCCAGGCTATCCTTCCAATTCGTGGTAAGATCTTGAACGTTGAAAAAGCTAGCATGGATAAAATCCTTGCAAACGAAGAAATTCGAAGTCTTTTCACAGCCATGGGAACAGGATTTGGTGCAGAATTTGATGTCACTAAGGCTCGTTACCAAAAACTCGTTTTGATGACCGATGCCGATGTTGATGGAGCCCACATTCGAACACTCCTGCTAACCTTGATTTACCGCTACATGAAACCAATCTTAGAGGCTGGTTATGTCTACATTGCCCAACCACCGATTTATGGGGTTAAAGTTGGAAGTGAGATCAAAGAATACATTCAACCTGGTGCAGATCAAGAAATTAAACTCCAAGAAGCCTTAGCACGTCATAGTGAAGGGCGTTCAAAACCAACCATCCAACGTTATAAAGGTTTGGGAGAAATGGATGACCACCAATTGTGGGAAACAACCATGGATCCTGAACATCGCTTGATGGCGCGTGTTTCAGTAGATGATGCTGCTGAAGCAGATAGAATCTTTGATATGTTGATGGGAGATCGGGTAGAACCTCGCCGCGAATTTATTGAAGAAAACGCTGTTTACAGTACACTTGACGTCTAAAAAATGTGGGAAATAGTTCCCTTGGTTTAAAAAATATGATATAATCATTACGATTGTTTCTAGTATAAAAGGAGTTTGATATGTCTAATGGACAACTAATTTATCTAATGGTTGCGATTGCGGTCATTTTGATTTTAGCTTATGTAACAGCCATTTTTCTACGTAAGCGTAATGTAAGCAGATTAACGGCGCTTGAAGAAAGAAAAGAAGAACTCTACAACCTTCCTGTAAATGATGAGGTTGAAGCCGTTAAAAATATGCACTTGATTGGTCAAAGTCAGGTAACCTTTCGTGAATGGAATCAAAAATGGGTTGATTTATCTCTGAACTCATTTGCAGACATCGAAAATCACCTCTTTGAAGCTGAAAACTACAATAATTCTTTCCGTTTCTTTAAAGCAGCTCACAAGATTGATCAAATTGAAAGCCAGATTAGTTTGATTGAAGAGGATATTGCAGCTATTCGCAATGCCCTTTCTGAACTTGAAAAGCAAGAATCTAAGAATAGTGGTCGTGTCCTACATGCTTTGGACTTGTTTGAAACCCTTCAACATACTGTTGCAGAGGACTCAGAGAAATATGGAAAAGCTCTTCCTGAGATTGAGAAACAATTGGAAAACATCCAATCGGAATTCTCTCAATTCGTTACCCTTAACTCATCAGGTGACCCAGTTGAAGCTGCAGCAATCTTAGATGATACTGAAAATCATATTCTTGCTCTAACGCATATTGTTGATCGGATTCCAGCTCTTGTTGAAACCTTGACAAAGGAATTACCGGATCAATTAGCAGATTTGGAAGAAGGCTATCGCAAGTTGTTGGATGCCAACTACCACTTTACTGAAACAGATATTGAGTCACGTTTCCAACTTTTGCATGAATCTTTGAAGAATAATCAAGAAAACATTCGCCAGTTGGAGTTGGACAATGCAGAGTATGAAAATAATCGCATTCAAGAAGAAATCAACGCACTTTATGATATTTTCACTCGTGAAATTGAGGCTCAAAAAGTCGTTGAGAATCTCCTCTCAACACTTCCAACCTATCTCAACCACTTGAAGGAAAATAACCAGGTGCTTGTTCAGGATCTTGAACGACTAAATAAAACTTATCTTCTTCCAGAAAGTGATGGGAATCATGTCCGCCGACTTCAAGAAGAATTAGCTGCACTTGATACCGCTATTTTAGAAGTAACAGAGGACCAAAGAGAATCTGCTCAAGCCTATTCTGTTCTTGAAGAACAGTTGGAAATGCTTCAAAGCAATCTCAAAGATATTGAAGATGAGCAAATTTCTGTGAGCGAACGACTTGCGCAAATTGAAAAAGATGACCTCAATGCTCGCCAAAAAGCAAATGTCTATGTGAATCGTTTGCACACTATCAAACGTTACATGGAGAAGCGAAACTTACCAGGAATCCCTCAAAGTTTCTTGAAACTCTTCTTTACTGCAAGTCATAACACAGAAGATTTGATGGCGGAGCTAGAACAACCGCAGGTTAATATTGAATCTGTTAAGCGAATTCTTGAAATTGAAACGAATGATATGGCAGTACTTGAGACAGAAACATATGACATTGTTCAGTATGCAACTTTGACAGAGCAACTTCTCCAATACTCAAATCGCTACCGTTCATTTGATGAACGCATCCAAGAGGCTTTCAACGAAGCACTTGAAATTTTTGAGAAAGAGTTTGACTATCGGGCATCATTTGAGAAGATTTCTCAAGCCTTGGAAGTTGCAGAACCAGGAGTTACAAATCGTTTTGTGACTTCATATGAAAAAACACGTGAAGCAATTCGCTTTTAAAATAGGAGCTTAGAGAATTCTAAGCTTTTTCTTTATTTTTTGAAATGGAGCTAGATTATCTGTTTATCATTGAAATAATAGCTTTGATTTGATATGATGGAAATATGAAGAAAAATATGAACCATGTTTCTCACGATAAAAAGAGAAGGTTATTGCTTTCCTTTGTTGGAATCTTAGGAATCGCTATGATTCTTTTGGGAAGTGCCATTGGCTACAAGGTTCTACAAAAGCAATCTTATGAACAAAAAATTGAAGCGTTAAAAAGCGAAAAGGACCAGCAATTCAACTCAGGTAGTCAGAAGGACCATTTCCAAAAAGGGCAAGCTGAGGTGATTGCCTACTACCCTCTGCAAGGAGAAGAGGTCATTGCGTCTATTAGAGAAAAAATCAACCAAGATATCAAAGAAAATCTAGAAGATAAAGAGGATCTGGTCTTTTATTATACAGAGCAGCTGGATCCTGTCCTTAAGGGAGTTGTTGCTCGTAATATCAGTAAGCAAGTCTACGATTTGTCTGCAGCAAAGGTTGAAGAAAAAGAAAAGACTTCCTTAGGGAAAATTTTCTTGACTGAAGATGGGAAAGCTTTTGACCTCAGTAAACTCTTCAAAGATGCAAGCAAGGCTAAGGAACTCTTACTGAGTCAAATCAAATCGACTCTAGAAGATAAGAAACTTGACCAGGCAAAAATTGATCAAGTTATAAAGAGCTTCACAGATCAGGATTTGGCATCTTGGAGTTTTGATTATAAAGATAGTCAAATCATCCTTTATCCTGCTAATCCTGGAGAGACTGTTGAAGAAATTGCTTTACCAATATCCAGTTTCTTTGATGTCATTGAGTCTTCTTATCTATTAGAAAAGGATGCGGAACTCTACCAATCTTACTTTGCTAAGAAAAATAAAAAGGTTGTAGCCTTGACCTTTGATGATGGTCCAAATCCGACTACAACTCCACAAGCTTTGGATACCTTGGCTAAGTACGGTGTAAAGGCAACCTTCTTTGTACTTGGAAAAAACATAGCAGGAAATGAAGATCTTCTGAAACGAATGAAATCGGAAGGTCATGTTGTGGGAAATCATAGCTGGGATCATCCTGTCCTTTCTAAATTATCTCTCGAAGATGCTAAAAAGCAAATCACTGATACAGAAGATTTGTTGACTCAAGTTTTAGGATCAAGCTCTAAACTGATGCGCCCACCTTATGGTGCCATTACTGATGATATTCGAAATAGCCTTGACTTGAGTTTTATCATGTGGGATGTGGATAGTTTAGACTGGAAGAGTAAGAATGAAGCTGCTATTTTGACAGAAATTCAACACCAAGTTCGTAATGGTTCCATCATTCTCATGCATGATATCCATGGTCCTTATGTTAATTCCCTACCAAGTGTCATTGAGTATTTAAAGGGTGAAGGGTATACATTTGTAACCGTTCCCGAATTGCTCAATTCTCGCTTGAAAGCTCACGAGATCTATTACGACCGTGATCAATAATTGTTAAAATCTAAAGGAGCAAGTGTTCTGATAATCAGAATTTTTGTTTCTTTAGATTTTCTTCACATAGAAAGGAAAAACGATGAAATCATATACCCTTAATAATGGAGTTTCCATTCCTGTACTAGGATTTGGAACATGGAAGGCTGAAAATGGAGAAGTAGCCTACAAAGCTGTTTTAGAAGCCTTAAAGGCTGGTTATCGTCATATCGATACTGCAGCTATCTATAAAAATGAGGAAAGTGTTGGTCGTGCTATTCGAGATAGCGGTATTCCACGACAAGAAATTTTTGTAACGACCAAACTCTGGAATACCAATCACAGCTATGATGAAGCACGCCAAGCATTTGAAGAATCAATGGAAAAACTGGGATTGGATTATCTAGATTTGTACCTTATTCATTGGCCAAATCCAAAACCACTAAGAGAAAATGACGAATGGAAAACTCGCAATTCTGAAGTCTGGCGAGCGATGGAGGATCTTTACAAAGAAGGCAAAATCCGTGCTATCGGCGTTAGTAATTTCCTTCCCCATCATTTGGATGCTTTGCTTGAGACAGTAAGAGTCATTCCGGCGGTCAATCAGGTACGCTTGGCACCAGGAGTTTATCAAGAGGAAGTGGTTGACTACTGTAGAGAGAAAGGAATTCTCCTAGAGGCTTGGGGGCCTTTGGGGCAAGGGGAGTTGTTTGAACAGAAAGAAGTCCAAGAAATTGCTGCTAAGTATGGGAAATCAGTGGCTCAAATTGCCTTGGCTTGGAGTTTGGCAGAAGGTTTTTTACCTCTACCTAAGTCAGTGACAGCCTCTCGTATCCAGAGCAATCTTGATTGTTTTGGAATTGAACTCAGCAAATACGAGCAAGAAGTCTTAAAGACAATTTCAGTGACTTCTGGTGCACCACGTGTGGATGAGATGGATTTTTAGTTTGTGAAATCTATTTATATCGAAATGATGAAGACTAGGAATTTTTAATCCTAGTCTTTTTGTGTATAAAAGTCTAGATTGTTTGTATAATAAAATAGTTTTATAAATTGAAATAAATGAATAAATCTAAAAGATGTTGCTTTGATAGAGCAAATAACACGAACAATAAAACTAAATAAGAACATTACATACGCAAATATTACATTTTTGTGACAATTCAGATTTTTATGAAAATTTTTGATTATTTGCGTTATAATGGGTATACTTTAAAGAAAAAGGAGATTATTTATGGATAGACGACAACGTTTTTCATTACGGAAATACAAATTTGGTCTTGCTTCAGTTTTGCTGGGGACTGCTTTGGTTTTTGGAGCAAGTCAAGTTAATGCCAATGAGCAGAGTACAGGTGAAAATCAGGCTCAAACTCAGGAAATCAAGACAGAGCTAAAAGACGATAAACACTCAAGCTCTTCAACTGACCAAACCAATACTAATGTGATAGCTCCAGTAGCTGGAGAGAAACAGAAAGTTGAAACTTCTAAAGAGGATGCTAGTAAACAAGATGCTAGGGTAGAAGCCCCAGTTGATAAAACTGTCGAATCTCAAGAATCAGGAAAAGATAGCGCAGTTGCAAATGAAGGAAATCAAGGTGTCGTCCAAAAAGAAACAACAGTCAATACGAGTATCGCGTCTGCCACTGAGAAGGTCTCTACCATAGAGAAAAAAGAGGCTCAAGCAACGACAGTTCCTAAAACTACTGGACAAACAGCAACTACTGAAAAAGAACAAGAAAAAGCTGAGTCTGCAAAACCCAATAGTCTTTCAAGCAATGATATCATCACAGTGCCGAAAACTTGGAAGGCTGGTTACAAGGGGACAGGGACCGTTGTTGCCATAATTGACTCTGGGCTTGATTTGAATCATGAGGTTCTTCGAATTTCGGATCCGTCAAAAGCAAAATTTAAAAACAAGGAAGCCATCGAAGCAGCTAAAAAGGCTGCTGGGATCGACTACGGTAAATGGTACAGCGATAAGGTTGTCTATGCCTATGACTACTTTGACGGAACAGATAAGATTAAAGAAGCAGAAAGAACTTCTCATGGAATGCACGTAACAGGGATTGCTGCTGGAAACCCTGATAAAGAAGCACCGAATGGTGAAAAGGTCTATGGTGTTGCACCAGAAGCCCAAGTCATGTTTATGCGTGTCTTTTCAGATCGCCAAAAAACGACAAGTTCGGCCCTTTATGTAAAGGCGATTGATGACGCAGTTGCCTTGGGAGCAGATGCCATTAATATGAGTTTGGGATCTAGCACTGGTTCTATGGTAGATGCTGGTTCTGATATTGTGGATGCTATCAAACGGGCTCGTGCCAAGGGAGTTTCTGTTCTTATCTCAGCAGGAAATAGCAATACATTCGGAAATGGTTATTCAAAACCGCTAGCCGAAAACCCAGACTATGGCTTGGTTGGAAATCCATCCACTGTTGAGGATTCGATTTCAGTTGCTTCTGTCAACAACAAAACATTGACAACAGCGGTTTTTGAAGTCAAAGGTCTAGAGGGAAATGCCGGCCTTCATAACGGAAAATTTGATTATAATCAACCTGAGGCAGATAAGGACTTTGAAAAAGGAAAAGAGTATGAATATGTCGAAGCAGGGTTAGGTCGTGAAGAAGACTTTGCTAAGTTGGATTTAACTGGGAAACTGGCCCTCATTCAGCGTGGAGCCATGAACTTTTCAGAGAAGATCAAAAATGCACGAAAACACGGTGCAGTTGGTGCCTTGATCTACAATAATGTAGAAGGCGCAAACATCAATATGTCTATTGATGATGAAGCAAAGAAAATTCCTTCTGTATTTATTTCTAAACAGTATGGTGAAGCCTTAAAATCAGGAAACTATAAGATTGTTTTTAATGACAAGATGGATAATCGCCCATCTGATGTAGCCAATCAGTTATCTGACTTTTCAAGTTGGGGGGTGACTACTGATGGACAATTGAAACCAGACGTAACAGCTCCTGGTGGCAATATCTACTCATCCTTTAATGACAATACCTATGGAAGTATTAGTGGCACCAGTATGGCGGCTCCTCACGTTACGGGTGTTGCAGTTCTGGTTAAAGAATACCTCCAAAAACACCATCCAGAATTGACTCCTGAGCAAGTATCAGAGACTGTCAAGGCCTTGATCATGTCAACTGCAAAACCACATGTTAATAAGGATACAGGCACTTATACCTCTCCTCGTCAGCAAGGTTCTGGGATTGTGGATACTGCTGCTGCAGTGTCAACAGACCTCTATGTAACGGGTGAAAATGGCTATCCAAGTGTGACTTTAGGAAATGTTGGAGATCAATTTACTTTCAAGGTCACTGTACACAATATTTCAGATACTGACCGTACTCTCAAGATGGTAGTGAATACCAATACAGACGAGGTCCAAGATGGAAAATTCACCCTTCGACCTCGAAAACTAACGGAGACAGTCTGGCCTGAAGTGACTGTTAAAGCCCACAGCAGTCAAACAGTCACTGTTAAAGTGGATGCTCGAAAATTTGCTGCTGAACTCAGCAAACAAATGCCAAATGGCTATTTCCTTGAAGGGTTTGTTCACTTTGTAGATCCAGCAGATGATGGGGATATTGTGAGTCTTGCATTTATGGGCTTCCGAGGAGAGTTCCAAAATCTCCCCGCTGTCGAAAAACCAATTTACAATCTTGTTCGAGAAGGGAAAAATGGATTTTACACAGAAGTAGACAAGGAAAATCCTGCAGTTAACTACTCTAATGATGCTACCTATCTCGCAACCTTGCAAAATGACCTTCTAGTGTCTAAAGGTCAACGCCAAGGACGCCGAATTACTGTTCTTGGAATCGAACAAAATGCTGAAGGTAAGCATGTTCTTCAGTTGGACGAAAAAAGGAATGTCCGTATTGCTATTTCTCCAAACGATGATGGGAACAAAGACTTAGTCGAATACAAAACGGTTGCTTTGAGAAATCTGGTAAATCTTCGGGCAACAGTTTATGCGGCTACGGATACCAAGCATGAACATCCTATTTGGGAGGGCGATGCAAAGGATCTCCGTAAGAATTATTTTGATGGAGACAGTAGAAATCTGAAGAGTTATATTCTAGATAATACTGCTTGGAGAGGTCAGGATTTTGATGGGAATACCGTTGCAGATGGTTTATATGACTATGTTATTAGTTACACACCAGACGTTCCAGGAGCTAAAGAACAACACACAACCTTTAAAATTCAGATTGATACTCAAAAACCTGTCATCACAAGTGGTTATATTCGCTTTAAAGATGGAAATCAAGAATTCGTAGCTCGAAAACCAAAAGATGTGGGTCAAGGCGGTATTCTTTCAGAAAAAGTCTTCTACCTCACACCATTTGACCAGAAAGGGACCATGGTTCTAACTGGAAAAGACCAGTCTGGAACTCGTGCGCTTGAGAACACCCATCTGATTAAGGCCAATGCTGACGGTAGTTATACACTTCCTAAGGATGTTGATAAGGCTAATATTTACTATCTTGTTGAGGACTATGCAGGAAATGTAGACTATATCTCACTTGCCGAACTTGTCCGCGATCAAAATAGTGGTCGAGTTAAAATTGACTTGAAGGATGCAAAAACAAACCAAGATATTGATACCCTCTACGTCTATCGAATCAAAAATAGCAAGGGGCAATATGTTGATGTTGACAAGACAAAAGCGATTCATTTCTTACAGTTTGGTCATTATACAGCAGAAATTTTCAGTTATGACCGAACAGAATTGAAATTTATCAGTGCCTTATCCCAAGAGTTTGACTTGACGGAAGAAAATAGTTTCCAAACCATTACCTTCCTAGCAAATCTCCTAGAATATGCACCTGTGTCTGTTTCCTTCAATCGAGCAGTTCCAAAGACGACTACAGTAGTTTTGAAAGGAGAAGATGGGACAAGTATCACTCTTCCTGCTGAAAAATACGGTCAATACGCCTTTGGTAAGAAAGTTGCTACAGGTCGTTATACTGTACAAGTCACCTTGCCAACTGGATATGAACTCCTTGAAGATCTCGTTTCCTTGCTCGTTCAGCCAGGTCGAAATAATGCTTTGCGTCTATCTGTTGTGTCTAAGTTGGCCTTGCTTGCTGCGGTAAATCAACAAAAAGAACTGGTAGAAATGTCTCGTTACTTTAATAGTAGTGCAGATAAGAGAAAAACTTATGACCAAGCTTTCCAAGTTGCGCAGTCAGCCTTGTCAAGCAAGTTGAAACAAGAATTGATTGATGGCGTTCTCGCTAGTCTTGAAGCTGCTGGTAAAGCTTTGGATGGAAAAGATTCGAACGTTACAGCCTTGAAAGAAGCTATGAAAGCTTACTATGCAACGACTAAAACTGGACGATATGCTAATGCCAAGGAAAAAGTACGTCGTGCTTATGATCGTGCCTTCCAAGAAATTGCTTTACTCGCTGTGGACCCTAAAGTCAAACAAGATCAAATTGACCAATCTCTTATTGCCCTAGCTACAGCTAAAAGTAAACTAAATGGCAAGGCCACAGACTTCTCTAGTCTAAAGAAACTGGTCAAGGATGAACGTCTTTTCCAAGAAAAGAACGCGAGATTTGTCTATGCAGACAAGAAAGAAAAAGCAGCTTATCTTTTAACTTTTAAAGAGGCACAGGAACTCCTTAAAGATCCAGGAGCGAGCCAAGAAGATGTCAAAGATGCCATTACAGCATTGAAACAAGCCAAGAGAAATCTGCATGGCAAAAAACCAAAAGCAAGAAGACATCCTTAAACAGGACTTTCTGAAGCTTTATTAATAAATGAGTCTGGAACTTTGTTTTCAGACTCATTTTTGGTTTACACTAGCTAGAAAATCTGCTATAATACTAGCTAGGAAAGAAAGTCTTATGGCGTTCTTCAAGCGAGCTTGGGGTAGTGGGAGCCAAGTAGAACAAGGTAAGAAACTGGCGCTTTCTGTCGTATTTTTAAAAACAATGAAGTAATAAATTAGGGTGGAACCGCGTTTCTGACGCCCCTAGGTCACTTGACTTAGGAGCAAAGACACGGTTCTTTTTGTATCCAAAGTCATAAGAATTTATAAAAAAGGAGTAAACAATGTCTAAGAAATTAACATTTCAAGAAATTATTTTGACTTTGCAACAATTTTGGAATGACCAAGGTTGTATGCTCATGCAGGCTTATGATAATGAAAAAGGTGCGGGGACAATGAGTCCTTATACCTTCCTTCGTGCTATTGGTCCTGAGCCATGGAATGCAGCGTATGTAGAACCATCACGTCGTCCTGCTGACGGTCGTTACGGGGAAAATCCTAACCGTCTCTACCAACACCACCAATTCCAAGTGGTCATGAAGCCTTCTCCATCAAATATCCAAGAACTTTACCTTGAGTCTTTAGAAAAATTGGGAATCAACCCTTTGGAACACGATATTCGTTTCGTTGAGGACAACTGGGAAAACCCTTCTACTGGTTCAGCTGGTCTCGGTTGGGAAGTTTGGCTTGATGGGATGGAAATCACTCAGTTCACTTATTTCCAACAAGTTGGTGGATTGGCAACTGGCCCTGTGACTTCGGAAGTTACCTATGGTTTGGAACGTTTGGCTTCTTACATTCAAGAAGTGGACTCTGTCTATGATATCGAGTGGGCTGATGGCGTAAAATATGGAGAAATCTTCATCCAGCCTGAGTACGAGCACTCAAAATATTCATTTGAAATTTCGGATCAAGAAATGTTGCTTGAAAACTTTGATAAGTTTGAAAAGGAAGCTGGTCGTGCATTAAAAGAAGGCTTGGTTCACCCTGCCTATGACTATGTTCTCAAATGTTCACATACCTTTAACCTACTTGACGCGCGTGGTGCCGTATCTGTAACAGAGCGTGCAGGCTATATCGCTCGTATCCGTAACTTGGCCCGTGTCGTAGCCAAAACCTTTGTCGCAGAACGCAAACGCCTAGGCTACCCACTTTTGGATGAAGAAACACGAGCTAAACTCTTAGCAGAAGACGCAGAATAGTAAGTAATACTGTGCTCTAAAATCGTTAAAGGCAAGTCGAAGACTTGCTAGAGGGATATGCACCGCCGTACTGTTATGTGGGGATTTTTGAAACCTTGGGTTCAAAAATCAGTCAGCTAAATCCACTTTGATGAGACGGTTGGAAATCTTAGTTTATTTGGTATAAGATTTCCTTACAGACTCACAAAAGTTAGTTAGCGACGTCCCCAGTACCTAAGGTGCATATCAAAAAAGATTGAAGAAAATGTAAAGGAAAAAACATGACAAAAAACTTATTAGTAGAACTCGGTCTTGAAGAGTTACCAGCCTACGTAGTAACTCCAAGCGAAAAACAACTAGGTGAAAAAATGGCAGCCTTCCTCAAGGAAAACCGCCTGTCTTTTGAAGCCATTCAAACCTTCTCAACACCGCGCCGTTTGGCTGTTCGTGTGACTGGTCTTGCAGACAAGCAATCTGATTTGACAGAAGATTTCAAGGGGCCAGCAAAGAAAATTGCCTTGGATGGTGATGGAAACTTCACCAAAGCGGCTCAAGGATTTGTCCGTGGGAAAGGCTTGACGGTTGAAGATATTGAATTTCGTGAAATCAAGGGTGAAGAATATGTCTATGTCACCAAGGAAGAAATAGGCCAATCAGTTGAAGCCATTGTTTCAGGTGTAGTAGACGTCTTGAAGTCACTAACTTTCCCTGTCAGCATGCATTGGGCTAACAACACCTTTGAATATATCCGCCCTGTACACACTTTGACAGTTCTCTTGGACGAGCAAGAGTTTGATTTGGATTTCCTTGATATCAAGGGCGGTCGTGTGAGTCGCGGCCATCGTTTCTTGGGACAAGAAACTAAGATTCAGTCAGCATTGAGTTATGAAGAAGACCTTCGTGAACAGTTTGTAATCGCGGTTCCTCGTGAACGTGAGCAAATGATTGTTGATCAAATCAAAGCAATCGAAGCTGAGCATGGTGTACGTATCGAAATTGATGCTGATTTGCTCAATGAAGTCTTGAACTTGGTTGAATACCCAACTGCCTTTATGGGAAGTTTTGATGCCAAATACCTTGAAGTTCCAGAAGAAGTCTTGGTAACTTCGATGAAGGAACACCAACGTTACTTCGTTGTTCGTGATCAAGAAGGTAAACTCTTGCCAAACTTCATTTCAGTCCGTAACGGAAACGCAGAGCATTTGGAAAATGTTATCAAGGGTAATGAAAAAGTCTTAGTTGCTCGTTTGGAAGACGGTGAATTCTTCTGGCGTGAAGACCAAAAATTGGTCATTTCAGATCTTGTTGAAAAATTGAACCATGTGACCTTCCACGAAAAGATTGGTTCTCTTCGTGAACACATGATTCGTACAGGTCAGATTGCCGTCCTTTTGGCGGAAAAAGCTGGTTTATCAGTGGATGAAACGATTGATCTTGCCCGCGCAGCATCCATTTATAAGTTTGACTTGTTGACAGGGATGGTTGGTGAGTTTGATGAACTCCAAGGAATCATGGGTGAGAAATATGCCCTTCTTGCTGGGGAAACTCCAGCAGTTGCGACTGCCATTCGTGAACACTACATGCCTACATCAGCGGACGGAGCTCTCCCAGAGAGCAAGATTGGAGCCATTCTAGCCATTGCAGACAAATTGGATACGATTTTGAGTTTCTTCTCAGTAGGCTTGATTCCATCAGGTTCTAATGACCCTTATGCCCTTCGTCGTGCAACTCAAGGTGTAGTTCGTATCTTGGATGCTTTTGGTTGGCACATTGCTATGGATGAGTTGATTGATAGCCTTTATGCGTTGAAATTCGACAGCTTAACTTATGAAAATAAAGCAGAGGTCATGGACTTTATCAAGGCTCGTGTTGATAAGATGATGGGTCCTACTCCAAAAGACATTAAGGAAGCAGTCCTTGCAAGTTCGAACTTTGTCGTGGCGGATATGTTGGAAGCAGCAAGTGCTCTCGTCGAAGCAAGCAAGGAAGAAAACTTCAAACCGTCTGTCGAATCTCTCTCTCGTGCTTTCAACTTAGCTGAGAAAGCAGAAGGATCTGAAACAGTTGATCCTGCTCTCTTTGAAAATGAAGAAGAGAAAGCCTTGGCGGAAGCAGTAGAATCACTCGTTTTATCAGGGACTGCAAGTCAGCAATTAGAACAACTCTTTGCGCTTAGTCCAGTTATTGATGCTTTCTTTGAGAATACTATGGTAATGACCGATGATCAAGATATTCGTCAAAATCGATTGGCTGTTTTGTCGCAATTAACCAAGAAAGCAGCTAAACTTGCACGCTTTAACCAAATCAATACCAAGTAGACTCTCTATTAAACGAACTGTATCTTTTTACAAAGGAGATAAACATGGATTCAAAAAAAATCGCTCGTATCAACGAGCTCGCTAAAAAGAAAAAAACAGAAGGCTTAACTTCTGCTGAAAAAGTGGAACAAGCTAAACTTCGTGAGGAATACATCGAAGGCTATCGTCGTGCTGTTCGTCACCATATTGAAGGAATTAAGATTGTTGATGAAGAGGGAAATGACGTCACACCAGAAAAACTACGCCAAGTGCAACGTGAAAAAGGTTTACACGGTCGCAGTTTAGATGATCCTAACTCATAAAATGAAAGGGGGCTGTAGATGATTTACAAGCCCTTTTTCTGTTGTAATAACAAAAGGAGCCAAATGGCTCCTTTTGGGTTTCTTAGTTGCTTGCACCAGAAGTAGCGTCTGCGCCACCACCGTGGCCTCCAGCATCACCTGAATCAGAAGCGCCAGAAGTAGCATCAGCGTCTCCATGACCTCCAGCGGCAGGAGCAAATGGTCCGCTACCACCTACCAAACGTTGACCCGTTTCTTTTAGGTACCAGTCAAGCCATGGTTGGAAGTTAAAGACAATTTCATTGATACCAGCGTATGATCCGTCAGGATAGTACATCGCTTGGTAGTTGTGAGTATTGATGACGCCTGCAGGAGAACCTGGAACGATCGTACGGACGTATTCTTGGTTTCCGTTGCGAAGTGTTCCGATGACCCATTCTACGTTCTTCATACGTGCTGGTGGAAGAGAATTGTGAACAGTCGACATACGGCTACCTGATTGAGGTGGTACACGTTTAGCAAACATGGTGTCTGGATCTTGGTGAGCATTGTTGTAGTAGAGGAATTGGTTGTTGTCGTCAGCGTATGTCAATTCAAATGGCATAGCTTTCAAGAACATATCAATTTGGTTAACGGTCAAGATACCGTGGTCCAACTTGACATAGGTATCACCAGAAACAGCTCCAGTGATTGCAGCAACTTTTTCTACCCATTCTGGATCGTCAGGATCAACTTCCGTGATGGTTGTAGCAATTGGTTTTCCACAATCCAAGTCTTCTGGTTCAATTGGTTTTGGTTTTTTCAATTTCGAAACGACTCCTACGTATTTTACAAAGTTATCTAAGCAAGTTTCAAGGAATTTAACAGTTCCTTCGTTGGTGATATTTCCGTTGTTATCAAAAGCTTCCTTAGCTTTACCAAGAAGGAATTCGTTACCTGGAAGCGTGTAGGCATTGACACCTGGAGCATCAAGGATTTTACGAAGGTGAACTTGGGCACGTGATGTTCCTTGGTCATAGTATGATGCACCCACAATCATGACAGGCTTGTTTTCAAATGGATGAACTTCGTATGAAAGCCATTCGAGTACAGATTTGAGTGAAGCTGAGATAGTGTGGTTGTGCTCAGGAGTAGCGATAATGACACCATCAGCACGTGTAATCTTGTTATACAAGAAAC
This sequence comes from Streptococcus oralis subsp. tigurinus, assembly GCF_002093575.1. GTDB lineage: Bacteria > Bacillota > Bacilli > Lactobacillales > Streptococcaceae > Streptococcus > Streptococcus oralis_CH. Next base: position 411,760 of record NZ_LNVH01000004.1, read on the forward strand.
GCAATTGGAAGCTTTCGTCCCATTTTTCGTCTTGGTTAAACATTGGAACTTCGTCAATTTCAAGGACTTCTAATTCAAATTTGAATTTGAAATTGCGACGAATAAATTCCAAGAGTTTGCGGTTATATGATTGATCGTAGTTTGATCCAACAAGTCCAACAAATTTCATTCTTTCGGTCTCCTATCTTACAAATTTTCCCAGTCAAATTCTTCAGCGTCTTTGCGAAGCAATTCTTGTGCATTGCGCAATTTTTCAGTAATCTTCACAAAGATACGGAAGTCATCAAAGATGGCATCCAATTTCTTGATGACATCAAGGTCAACTAAGTCACCACTTGGGTTAAATGCTTGAAGAGAGTGTGAGAGCAAGAATTCATCTGGAAGAACATTTGCCTTGATTTCAGGAGCATTCAAGATTTGACGAAGTTGCAATTGGGCACGAGATGAACCAAGTGTACCGTAAGAAGCACCAGTGATCATGATTGGTTTGTTCAAAAGTGGGTAGATACCGTAAGATAGCCAAGCAAGAGCGCTCATCAAAACTGCAGGGATAGAGTGGTCGTACTCAGGAGTACCGATAATCACACCGTCAGATGCTTCAATTTTAGCTGCAATTTCAAGAATTTCAGCTGGAAGTTGCTTATCTGCTGGTTTGTTGAAAACAGGGATGTCCTTGATTTCAACGAGTTCAATTTCAGCTTTATCAGCAAAGTGTTTTTGCATGTATTGGAGCAATTGGCGGTTTGTAGAACGTTTAGAGTTCGTTCCAACAATGGCAATAAGTTTTAGCATGAGATTTCCTTTCTCTTTTTACATAATACAATTTTGAAGGCCTGAAGAACATGCAAGGCGTCCCTCTTTGTCGATGAGAATGGCTTCGATACCATCTAAACTTTCGACTTGCCAGAGGATAGAAGCGCTTCGCTCTCCGAAAAGGCGTGTTGTCCAAATCTCACCATCAACGGATTTATCAGAGACAATCGTTAGGCTAGCGAGATCGGTTTCGACAGGAAATCCTGTCTCACTATCAAAGATATGGTGATAGTCTTTTCCATCTACTGTCAGGTGGCGTTCATAGATACCTGAAGTGACAACGGATTTGTTAGAAGCAGGAATGGTTAGGAGATGGTTGCCACGAGGATTTCGCGGATCTTGAATCCCAATCTGCCAGGCTTTCCCTTCTTTGGCTTGGTTATCCCCGATGGTGAGGATATTTCCTCCGAGATTGATCAGTGCAGAGGTGACACCGTGTGCTTTCAAATACTGGGCAACCTTATCTGCACTATAGCCCTTGGCTAAACAACCTAAATCAAGCTTCATTCCTTTCTTCTTTAAAAAAACAGTAGAGTCAGTCGGATCCAACTTGATAAAATGCGGGTTAACTAGAGGCAAGACAGCTTCGATTTCTTTAGAGTCTGGAAGCCGTGCATCTGCAAATCCGATTCGCCAGGTTTGAATCAAGGGACCAATACTGATATTTAGATGGCTAGACGGAGCTAGGCTATGCTTAAGTCCAAGAGCAATCAGTTCAAACAGGTCAGGATGAACCTTAACAGGTGCGATTCCAGCCTGGTAGTTGATTTCCATCAGTTCGGATTCTTGACTATTGGCGTTGAAGCGGTATTCGAGCTCCTTGAGCAAGTCAAAAGCGCCCTGAAGCAGGATTTCTGCCCGCTCATCTACTAATGAAATCGTGATAGTTGTTCCCATTAGCCGTTCAGAACGTGAATGAAGAGACAAGCTACCAGCTCCTTTCTTTTCATAGGAAATCATTCAATATAAGTTGGTTAAAGAAAAATTAAACCCCTTACATTTTCTTTCCATGTAACTAGCATACCATAAAGTCAGCGTTTTCACAAATGGATTTTGACAAAAAGTCAAGAAATATGCTCAAAATTAGCATGAAAACGATAGAAAAATAATGTTTGTTAATATTAAGTGTATTTTTTCTGAAAAAAAGAGAATTCTGAGCAAATACCTTGTAAACGCTAACAGTAAATGATATACTAGAAAAGTAAATCAAAAATTAAAGGTAGGAATTTTTCTATGAGTAAAATTGTTGTAGTTGGTGCTAACCATGCTGGTACAGCTTGTATTAATACGATGTTGGATAACTTTGGTCATGAGAACGAAATCGTAGTATTTGACCAAAACTCAAATATTTCATTCCTTGGTTGTGGAATGGCGCTTTGGATCGGGAAACAAATTGATGGCCCAGAAGGTCTCTTCTACTCTGATAAAGAAAAATTGGAAGCAAAAGGTGCTAAAATTTACATGAACTCACCAGTTCTTTCAATTGACTACGATAATAAAGTTGTGACTGCAGAAGTTGAAGGTAAAGAACACAAAGAGTCTTATGATAAATTGATCTTTGCAACTGGTTCAACTCCTATTTTGCCTCCAATCGAAGGTGTAGAAATCGTTAAAGGTAACCGCGAATTCAAAGCGACCCTTGAAAATGTTCAATTTGTTAAGTTGTACCAAAATGCAGAAGAAGTCATCGAAAAACTTGCTGACAAGAGCAAACACCTTGAGCGCATTGCCGTTGTTGGTGGTGGTTACATCGGTGTAGAACTTGCTGAAGCCTTTGAGCGTCTTGGCAAAGAAGTTGTCCTTGTTGACATTGTAGATACTGTCTTGAACGGCTACTATGACAAAGACTTCACCCAAATGATGGCGAAGAACTTGGAAGACCATGACATCCGCTTGGCACTTGGTCAAACAGTTAAAGCAATCCAAGGTGATGGTAAAGTTGAACGCTTGGTAACAGACAAAGAAACATTTGATGTGGATATGGTAGTTCTTGCAGTTGGTTTCCGTCCAAACACAGCTCTTGCTGACGGTAAGATTGAACTTTTCCGCAACGGTGCCTTCCTTGTAGATAAGAAACAAGAAACATCTATCCCAGGTGTATACGCTGTTGGTGACTGTGCGACTGTTTATGACAATGCTCGTAAAGACACTAGCTACATCGCTCTTGCATCTAACGCTGTACGTACTGGTATCGTTGGTGCTTACAATGCTTGTGGACATGAATTGGAAGGAATCGGTGTACAAGGATCAAACGGTATCTCAATTTACGGACTTCACATGGTTTCGACTGGTTTGACTTTTGAAAAAGCAAAAGCAGCAGGTTACAATGCAACTGAAACTGGCTTTAACGATCTTCAAAAACCAGAATTTATGAAGCATGACAACCACGAAGTTGCCATCAAGATTGTCTTTGATAAAGACAGCCGCGAAATCCTTGGTGCACAAATGGTTTCACATGATGCTGCAATTAGTATGGGAATCCACATGTTCTCACTTGCTATCCAAGAGCATGTGACAATTGATAAATTGGCTTTGACAGACCTATTCTTCTTGCCACACTTCAACAAACCATACAACTACATCACAATGGCTGCACTTACAGCTGAAAAATAACAATAGCTGAGCTATCTGGCCTTAAGTTAAGGTCAGATAGTTTTTTTAATCCATCTGTACCCAGACAATTATTGTTTTTCTATCTTGTACTTCATTCTAATCTGGCTTAAAATGAAATGGTAGCTACCAATACAAATGATGAGGATTAAGAAATGACTGAAAATCGTTATGAACTAAATAAAAACTTGGCACAGATGCTCAAAGGTGGGGTTATCATGGACGTTCAGAACCCTGAACAGGCTCGTATCGCAGAGGCTGCTGGTGCGGCAGCTGTTATGGCCTTGGAGCGGATTCCAGCTGATATTCGTGCAGCTGGTGGAGTTTCTCGTATGAGTGATCCAAAGATGATTAAGGAAATTCAAGAAGCGGTCAGTATTCCAGTGATGGCCAAGGTCAGAATCGGGCATTTTGTTGAAGCTCAGATTTTAGAGGCTATTGAGATTGACTATATCGATGAGAGTGAAGTGCTGTCTCCAGCAGACGATCGTTTCCATGTGGACAAGAAAGAATTCCAAGTTCCTTTTGTCTGTGGAGCTAAGGATTTGGGTGAAGCCTTGCGTCGTATCGCAGAGGGAGCTTCCATGATTCGGACAAAAGGAGAACCCGGTACAGGAGACATTGTTCAAGCCGTTCGCCATATGCGCATGATGAATCAAGAAATTCGCCGTATTCAAAATTTACGCGAAGATGAACTCTATGTCGCAGCAAAAGAACTCCAGGTTCCTGTTGAATTGGTCCAATACGTTCATGAACATGGAAAATTACCAGTTGTCAACTTTGCAGCCGGAGGTGTTGCAACACCAGCAGATGCTGCGCTAATGATGCAACTGGGTGCAGAGGGCGTCTTTGTCGGTTCAGGTATTTTCAAGTCAGGCGATCCTGTTAAACGAGCAAGTGCTATTGTTAAGGCCGTAACCAACTACCAAAATCCTCAAATTCTGGCTCAAATCTCTGAAGACCTAGGGGAAGCCATGGTTGGTATCAATGAGAATGAAATCCAAATTCTCATGGCTGAGCGAGGAAAATAGATGAAAATTGGAATATTAGCCTTGCAAGGTGCCTTTGCAGAACATGCAAAAGTGTTAGATAAATTAGGAGTCACTAGTGTTGAAATCAGAAATCTAGAGGATTTTCAGCAACATCAGAGTGACTTGTCCGGCTTGATATTACCTGGCGGTGAGTCTACAACCATGGGCAAGCTCTTGCGTGACCAGCAGATGTTGATTCCCATCCGAGAAGCCATTCTCTCTGGCTTACCAGTCTTTGGAACCTGTGCGGGCTTGATTTTGCTGGCTAAGGAAATCACTTCTCAGGAAGAAAGTCATCTAGCGACTATGGACATAGTAGTTGAGCGCAATGCCTATGGACGCCAACTAGGAAGTTTTTATACAGAAGCAGAATGTAAGGGAGTTGGCAAGATTCCCATGACCTTTATCCGTGGTCCGATTATCAGTAGTCTTGGAGAGGGTGTAGAAATTCTAGCAACAGTTGATGATCGAATCGTTGCAGCTCAAGAACAGAATATGCTGGTAACCTCTTTTCATCCAGAATTGACAGATGATGCTCGCTTGCACCAGTATTTTATCAATATGTGTAAAGAAAAAAGTTGAGAAAAGATTCTCAACTTTTTTACATGTAATAAACAATCGCGATATATTGAAGTGCAGATGCTGCTAGGATAAAGAGATGCCAAATCATGTGGAAATAAGGCTTTTTCTTGGCGTAAAATCCAGCTCCAACTGTATAACAGAGTCCGCCAGTTACCATGAGACTCCAGAAAATTGGCGTTGTTTGACTGATAATGGCAGGAATGATAGCCAGAACCAACCAGCCCATAATCAGGTAAAGGGCAAGGCTGAATTTCTCATTGACCTTTTTAGCAAAGATTTTATAGAGGATGCCAAAGATGGTCGTTCCCCACTGAATGGCAATGATGAGATAGCCAAACCAGTTATTCATCAAAGTCAAGACGACTGGCGTATAAGAGCCTGCGATAGCCACGTAAATCATAGAATGGTCGATGATTCGCAAGACATATTTGTGGGTCGAACCATAGGCCATAGAGTGGTAAATGGTTGACGAGAGGAACATGAGAAAGAGACTGATAACAAAGATAGAAACGCCAAAAGATGATAAAAACCCGTGTGCTTCATAACTATAGGTGGATGAAATAGGGAGTAATATGAGCATGATAACGGCACCCACAGCATGGGTCACGCTATTAGCAATTTCCTCTCCAAAACTGAGCTTTTTACTGAGTTTTAGACTGGTATTCATTGGATTTCCTCCTCTTCTTTGTTAAGGATTAAGTCTAGAGTTTGATGATAGAGTTTAACCGTTTGACAGCTAGTTTGGATAATAGGATTTTCTGGATCAATCCCATGGTTCATGTAGTCTACAAAAGCATCGTAGAGCTGGTCTGAGCTCGCTTGAGTTTGCAGAGTATTAAGGGTCTGAGCGATTTCTTGGATCGAAAAGACAGACTTGAGAGTAGTAATAGCAATTAAACGGGCAATCTGTTTGCGTTGGTATTTTTTCTTGTCTGGCTTTGTCAGGTAACCATGTTTGACATAATTATTGACCATGGATGCTGTTAGCCCCTTGTCCTTATCTGGAGAGATAGGGTCACAGACCTGATTGACATAGAGTAAAACCTGATCCAGATAGAGGTCAATGTTTGGAATGTCTTCCCATTTTGGGTAGGAAAAGTTAGAATTCATTTCCAACTCCTTTTTATCTAGTTTCGATAACTAGATTATAAAATAATAAAAAACAAAAGTCAAGTTTCAACTGCTTGTAGAAAGCTTTAAATTATGCTATGATGAGAGAAAACAGTTAGAAATGAGGGGAAAAGATGGAGATTCGTTTAGCTTTTCCAAACGAAGTTGATGCGATTATGCAGGTGATGGAGGATGCCAAAAAGTGCTTAGCAAAGTCTGGTAGCGACCAGTGGCAAAATGGCTATCCAAATGCAGATATCATTATTGATGATATCATCTCAGGCCAAGCCTATGTGGCCTTGGAAGAAGGAGAACTGCTAGCTTATGCTGCTGTGACCAAGAGTCCAGAGGAAGCCTATGAAGCCATTTATGAAGGAAGTTGGCAGGGGGAAGAATCAGAATATCTGGTCTTTCACCGTATCGCTGTGGCAGCAGATGTCCAAGGACAAGGTGTTGCTCAGACTTTCCTAGAAGACTTGATTGAAGGTTTTGATTATCTAGATTTTCGCTCAGATACGCATGCAGAAAACAAGGCCATGCAGCATATCTTTGAAAAGCTAGGCTTCCAACAGGTTGGTAAGGTTCCAGTTGATGGGGAACGTTTGGCCTATCAGAAATTAAAAAAATGAAGCAGAAAAAGTACGCAAAGATGCTCTACCCGTCGCCAATTGGAACCTTATCCTTAGTTGCTGACGAGCAATATCTGTATGGAATTTGGGTACAGGACCAAACTCATTTTGAGAGGGGAATCGCTGGAGATAGTATAGAATTAGTTAAGAAACATCCTGTCCTAGACCAGGTTATTTCCTATTTAGATACTTACTTTGATGGATGTGCTCAAGTTTTGTCTTCCTTACCTCTGGCTCCCATTGGAACGGATTTTGAAAAGCGGGTCTGGGCTTACTTACAGGCCATTCCTTATGGTCAAACAGTAACTTACGGACAAATAGCTCAAGACTTGCAAGTGGCTTCTGCCCAAGCGATTGGTGGAGCAGTGGGGCGTAATCCCTGGTCCATCCTCGTACCCTGTCATCGTGTGCTGGGATCAGGCAATCGTTTGACAGGCTATGCATCTGGAGTCGAAAAGAAAGCCTGGCTCTTGCAACATGAAGGTGCAGCATTTCAAGAAAATAAAAAATAGAAAGAAAAGAAGATGTTAGAATTTATCGAATACCCAAAATGTTCAACTTGTAAGAAAGCAAAAAATGAATTGGATCAACTTGGACTGGAATACCAAGATGTCCACATCGTAGAAGAAACACCAAGTGAAGACGTGATTTTGAACTGGTTGGAAACTTCCGGTTTTGAAGTGAAACAATTTTTCAATACTAGCGGGATCAAATACCGTGAACTGGGCTTGAAAGATAAGGTGGGAAGTTTGTCAAAACAAGAAGCAGCCAAGCTTCTAGCGAGTGATGGTATGTTATTGAAACGTCCCATTTTGGTGGAGAATGGTGCTGTTAAACAAATCGGCTATAGAAAACCCTATGAGAACTTAGGTTTGAGATAGTTTTTATTTATCTCCTTGATAGGTAAAATATATAGCCTCCCTGTTTTAAAGTGTGATAAACTAGAATATAGACAAAGTCTGAGCAGCCCGTAGCAAATAATTTGCTTGCGAGCAGAAGTATGGTAGAATGAATCATTATCAGGAGAGGATGTTTTTATGACTGTTACAACATTTTTAGCATCAGATTGGTACCAAAGTTTGATGCAACTCATTCCGGATGGTAAGCTCTTTAGTTTGCGTTCGGTCTTTGATGGAATTCCAAGGATTGTCCAACAATTGCCTACAACCTTGATGTTGACGCTTGGAGGTGCACTCTTTGGTTTGCTACTTGCCCTGATTTTTGCCATTGTTAAGATCAATCGTGTTAAGATTTTATATCCTTTGCAGGCCTTTTTCGTCAGCTTCTTAAAAGGTACCCCAATCCTAGTCCAACTTATGTTGACCTACTACGGAATTCCTTTAGCACTGAAAGCTATCAACCAACAATGGGGAACTGGTCTCAATATCAATGCGATTCCAGCGGCACTTTTTGCAATTGTGGCCTTTGCTTTTAATGAGGCGGCTTATGCAAGTGAAACGATTCGTGCAGCCATCCTTTCTGTTAATCCAGGTGAAATTGAGGCGGCGCGTAGTTTGGGTATGACTCGTGCGCAAGTTTATCGTCGTGTGATTATTCCAAATGCGGCCGTTGTGGCGACTCCAACTTTGATTAACTCCCTTATCGGTTTGACCAAGGGAACTTCTCTAGCCTTTAGTGCAGGTGTTGTGGAAGTCTTTGCCCAAGCTCAGATTTTAGGTGGAGCTGATTATCGCTATTTTGAGCGCTTTATCTCTGTTGCCCTTGTTTATTGGGTAGTCAATATCGGAATTGAAAGCCTCGGCCGTTTCATCGAGAAGAAAATGGCTATTTCCGCGCCGGATACAGTTTCTACAGATGTGAAAGGAGACCTTCGTTAATGATTAAGATTTCGAATTTAAGCAAATCCTTTTCAGGACAGACAGTCTTGAATCATCTGAACTTGGATATCCAAAAAGGGGAGGTAGTTGCTTTGATTGGTTCATCTGGAGCTGGGAAATCAACCTTTCTTCGTAGTTTGAACTACCTTGAAACTCCAGATAGTGGAACGATTCAGATTGACAATTTTAAAGTTGATTTTTCTCAGATTAGCCAAGAAGAAATCCTAACCCTTCGTCGCAAGTTGTCCATGGTTTTCCAACAGTTTAATTTGTTTGAACGCCGAACTGCTCTTGACAATGTCAAGGAAGGTTTGGTTGTCGTTAAAAAATTATCGGACGAGGAAGCAACAAAAATCGCTAAGGAAGAGTTGGCCAAGGTTGGTCTTTCTGACCGTGAAAACCATTATCCTCGCCACTTATCAGGTGGACAGAAGCAACGGGTTGCCCTCGCGCGTGCGCTTGCTATGAAACCAGATGTCTTGCTCTTGGACGAACCAACGTCGGCACTGGACCCAGAGTTGGTCGGTGAAGTAGAAAAGTCTATTGCAGACGCTGCCAAGTCAGGTCAGACCATGATTTTGGTCAGTCACGATATGTCTTTTGTAGCCCAAGTGGCAGACAAGGTTCTATTCCTAGATAAAGGGAAAATCATCGAGTCTGGTACACCGGATGAAATCATCAATCATCCGAAAGAAGAACGAACAAAAGAATTCTTCGCTAGTTACAAACGGACTTATATTTGATATAATAGAAAAAGGGAAACTCAGTTAGTTGGACTAGCTGAGTTTACTCTTTAAAAAAGATAGAAACGAGAGAGATCATGCTACTGCATTTATTTTCTTTATATTTCGAGAGTTTGATCTTAACGACCATCCTTGTCGTGATTTTTCTGGGGATTTGGATTGGATTGAGAGCTATGTCTGGTGTGGACAAGACAGCCAAGGCTCGCCAAGCCCATCTCTATGATATGATTATGATTGGAGTTTTGGTCATTCCGGTGTTATCCTTTGCCGTCATGAGTTTGCTCTTGGTTTTCAAGGCATAATCCTTGCGTGACTAGCAAGAATGAGTTAGAATAAAGATAGTTACAACAAGAAAGAAGGAATCGAAATGTACGATACGATTATTGTCGGTGCTGGACCTGCGGGAATGACTGCTGCCTTATATGCTGCTCGAAGCAATCTGAAAGTGGCTTTGATTGAAGGTGGTCTGCCAGGAGGGCAAATGAATAACACATCTGATATTGAAAACTATCCAGGTTATGCCAATATCAGTGGACCTGAATTGGCTGAAAAGATGTTTGAACCACTTGAAAACCTTGGAGTGGAGCATCTTTATGGCTATGTTGAAAATATTGAAGACCATGGTGACTATAAGAAGGTAATCACTGATGATCAAGTTTACGAAACCCGTACTGTCATCGTGGCAACTGGGTCAAAACACCGTCTTTTGGGAGTTCCCGGAGAAGAAGAACTGAACAGTCGTGGTGTTTCTTACTGTGCAGTCTGTGATGGAGCTTTCTTCCGTGACCAAGACTTGCTCGTAGTCGGTGGTGGAGATTCAGCGGTAGAAGAAGCCCTCTTCTTGACTCGCTTTGCCAAGACTGTTACCATTGTTCACCGTCGCGACCAACTTCGTGCCCAAAAGGTGTTGCAAGACCGTGCCTTTGCTAATGAGAAAGTCAACTTTATCTGGGACTCTGTCGTCAAGGAAATCAAAGGTGAAAACCGAGTAGAATCTGTCGTATTTGAAAACGTTAAAACAGGGCAAGTGACAGAACAAGCCTTTGGAGGCGTCTTTATCTACGTCGGTTTGGATCCTGTTAGCGATTTTGTTAAAGAATTGAATATTCAAGACCAGGCAGGCTGGATCGTAACAGACAATCACATGAAAACTAGCGTTGATGGTATCTTTGCGGTTGGTGATGTTCGCCAGAAAGACCTTCGCCAAGTGACAACAGCAATTGGAGATGGGGCTATCGCTGGTCAAGAAGCTTACAAATTTATTACAGAACATAGTTAATACACTTCGAAAATCTCTTCAAACCACGTCAGCTTCGCCTTGCCGTAGGTATGGGTACTGACTTCGTCAGTTCTATCCACAACCTCAAAACAGTGTTTTGAGCTGTCTACAGCTAGCTTCCTAGTTTGCTCTTTGATTTTCATTGAGTATAATCATAAAAAAGTTTCCAATCAGATGACTGGAAACTTTTTTTATAGTCTATTTTGGAAAACTTCGTACATGAGAATGGCTGCGGCAACACTAGCATTGAGGCTTTGAACATGTCCATTCATAGGAATGGTAATCATTTCATCGACCTGTTTTTTGATGTTGCTAGAGATGCCTTTTCCTTCATTTCCGATGATGAGGGCGATTTTCCCTTTTGTATTCCACTTGTGGCAAGGGGTGCCGTTCATATCTGTTCCAAAGGTCCAGAAGCCTTCATCCTTGAGTTTGTCAAGAGTTTGGCTCAGGTTGGTCACTCGGGCAATCGGTACATGCTCAATAGCACCTGTGGCTGTTTTGGCAACGACAGGAGTCACTCCGACAGCACGGTGCTTGGGAATGATGACGCCTGAAACATTGGTCGCATCGGCTGTTCGCAAGATAGAACCCAGGTTATGGGGGTCAGTTAGCCCGTCTAGAATCAATAGAAGTGGATTTTCTTCTTGTCGTGTTTTTGCAAGGATGTGATCCAAATCGCTATAGGCAAATTCGGACACTCGTAGAACAAAACCTTGGTGAACAGCGCCTTCGGTCATTTCAGACAGGGATCTTTTTGAAGTCCAAGAGATGGAGACCTTTTTCTCAGCAGCCAGTTCCTTGACCTTCTCAACATTTTTACCTCGGAGATCATCTTGGAGGTAGAGTTTGTTTCCTGTGTTTGCAAGAAGAGCTTCTGTAACGGTGTGGACGCCATAGACAATATCATTTGTTTTCATGCCTCTATTATAACACAAAACCCCGTCTTGTAACGGGATTTTCTTTATTCGAGGATGAGGAGTCCATCTTTAACAGCAAAGGGGTCTTTTTCATTGATACGATCGTAAAACATGATTCCGTTTAGATGATCAATTTCATGTTGGACAACGATAGAGTTGTATCCTTTGAGCTTGATACGGTGTTTTTCTCCGTTCATGTCAAAGTAATCAACAGTGACGCGGGCATGACGAACAACATAGCCTGGAACTACACGGTCGACAGATAGGCACCCTTCTCCTTCACCGAGGGCGGCGTCCTGAACAGAGTGGGATACGATTTTTGGATTGTACATAATAGCTTGCAGATCGTAGGCTTCCTGTGGAGTCTCACCTTCTTCCACAATATTGGGCACTAAAACAGCAATAATGCGTTTTGAGATATCTAACTGAGGAGCAGCCAATCCAACACCACCACGCAAGCCCATTTTCTCAGCCATAACAGGATCTTGGGAATGTTTGAGGAATTGCATCATCTTTTCGCCAAGGATGATTTCTTGATCAGATAGTGGGAAAGTGACCTCCTCAGCAACCGCGCGTAAAGTTGGGTTCCCCTCACGGATAATATCGTTCATATTAATTAAATGAGCAGCTTTTGTAATACGTTCTATAGCAGACATTTTCTCTCCTTTCATTACCTCTACATGATAACACAAAATAGGCGAGAAAGAAAGTCACAGAAGTTCCTAAAAAATAATATAATAAACGGTATTCCTCTTTTGTCTGTGGTATAATAAAAGAAAAGACTTACAGTAAAAGCAAGGGGGGGAATAAAGATGGAAAAGCGACAAGATAGACGGTCTCATGGTCCTATTTTTGGATTGTTGAAGAGTAGTATTGGTTTCTTTAGGAATTATAAATCTTGGACAAATGCCCAGTTTATTACGGTGCTGTTGCTTGCAGTTTCCTTGTCTATGGGGCTGAACTTGTTGACCCAAGCAGTACAAGGGAACAAGGGAACAAGTCCGAGTGGTCAAACAGTTGATTCTGCTCAGACGTCTGGTCAGTCTAAGGAAAATCAGTCTGCCGAAACGACAGCCCGTATCATGGCAAATGGTGACCTTCTCTACCATATTCCTATCTACCGAACAGCTCTGAAAGAAGATGGAACCTATGATTTCCATGAAAATTTTGAGTATGTAAAACCCTGGCTCAAACAAGCGGATTTAGTGCTTGGTGACTTTGAAGGAACGGTGAACAAGGACCACTATTTGGCAGGTTATCCTCTCTTTAATGCACCAGGAGAAGTCATGGATGCGATCAAGGATGCAGGCTACCAAGTTCTAGACTTGGCTCATAATCACATCTTGGATTCGCAGATAGAGGGAGTTGTTTCAACGGCTCAAGCTATTGAAAAGGCTGGAATGACACCCATCGGAGTCTACACACATGAATCCCGAGACCAAGCACCTATAGTCATCAAGGAAGTCAATGGTATCAAGGTAGCTCTCCTGGCCTATTCTTACGGTTTTAATGGCATTGAGCAGTATATCTCTCAAGAGGACTATAATCGCTATCTTTCTGATTTGAATGAAGATAAGATGAAGGCAGAAATCGAGCGTGCAGAGAAGGAGGCGGATATTACTGTCATCATGCCTCAGATGGGAATTGAGTACCAACTAGAACCAACGGAAGAACAGAAAACACTGTACCATAAGATGATTGACTGGGGAGCTGATATTATTTTTGGAGGGCATCCTCATGTCGTTGAACCTGCTGAAACCGTTGAAAAAGATGGGGACAAAAAACTGATCATCTACTCCATGGGAAATTTCCTTTCAAACCAACGCATTGAAACCATGCAAGATGAGGAAAATGCCAAGTGGACGGAGCGCGGAGTTCTCATGGATGTGACCATTAAGAAAAAAGATGGCAAGACAAGGATTGAAACTGCCAAAGCGCACCCTACTTGGGTCAATCGAACACCCAAAGGGACTTACTCTCCAGAAGGCTATCCGCTCTTCCTCTATCAGACCTATATCCTAGAGGACTTCATTGAGGGGGGCAGTCACCGTGACAAGTTGGACGAGGCGACCAAGGAACGAATTGACACGGCTTATAAAGAAATGAATGAACATGTAGGGTTGAAGTGGTAGGTGCTCACCCTAAAGGAGATATGATGACGATTAAATTAATTGCAACAGACATGGATGGAACCTTGCTAGACCCGAGGGGGCAGCTAGATCTGCCACGCCTGGAAAAGATTTTAGATCAGTTGGATCAAAGGGATATCCGTTTTGTCATTGTGACGGGGAATGAAGTTCACCGTATGAGGCAATTACTAGAACACTTGGTGAGTAGAGTTGTCCTAGTCGTTGCCAATGGGGCGCGTATTTTTGAAAATAATAAACTGATTCAAGCGCAGACCTGGGATGATGCTATGGTTGACAATGCTTTAGCTCATTTTAAAGGGAGGGAGTGCCGAGATCAATTTGTTGTCACTAGTATGAATGGGAGTTTTGTCAAGAAAGGAACTGTTTTTACAGAACTTGATAAATTTATGACTCCTGAGATGATTGAAAAACTCTATCGGCATACAAACTTTGTTGAAGAGCTCAGCTCGGCTCTCTTTGGTGGGGTGCTAAAGATGAGTATGGTCGTCGGTGAAGAACGCTCTAGTTCTGTTTTGCGGGAAATCAATGACCTCTTTAATGGGCATGTAAGAGCTGTTTCCAGTGGTTATGGTTGTATCGATATCCTACAGGCTGGTGTTCACAAGGCTTGGGGATTGGAAGAATTACTCAAGCGCTGGAATTTGCAATCGAAACAAATCATGGCCTTTGGTGATAGTGAAAATGATATCGAAATGCTAGAACTGGCTGGAATTGCCTATGCGATGGAAAATGCAGATGATAATGTCAAGGCAGTTGCGACTGCCCTAGCTCCAGCTAACAGCCAAGGAGGCGTTTATCAGGTCCTAGAAAATTGGTTAGAGAAAGAGGGATAAGGTGTCAGTACAGTTATTAGAAAATTGGCTTTTAAAAGAGCAGGCAAAGATTCAAACCAAGTATCGTGAATTGAATCAAGTTTCTGTCCTAGAGCCAGATGTAATTTTTATCGGCGATTCGATTGTAGAATACTACCCATTGCAAGAGTTGTTTGGTGTTGCCAAGACGATTGTTAATCGGGGCATCCGAGGCTATCAGACGGGACTTTTATTAGAGAATTTGGATGCCCATCTTTATGGTGATGCTGTGGATCAAATTGTTCTCTTAATTGGGACAAATGACATTGGAAAAAATATTCCCATGAATGAAGCCTTGGATAATCTCGAGCGTGTGATCCAATCGATTACCCGAGATTATCCGCTGTCACAAATAAAGCTCCTTTCCATTTTGCCAGTCAATGAAGGAGAAGAATACAAGCAGACAGTATATATTCGTACCAATGAAAAGATTAGAGAATGGAATCAAGTCTATGAGGCTCTAACATCCGCCTATATGCAGGTAGATTTTGTGCCTGTTTATGATAGTTTGATAGATTCAGAAGGACAACTCAAAAAAGACTATACAACAGATGGCCTCCATCTAAGTGTAGCCGGTTATCAAGCCTTATCGGAAGCCTTAAAAGGGGTTCTTTTCTAAAGAGGTGGCTTGATTTTGCATTTTTTATGAAGATAGGTTATAATGGTTCTATTGTCTTTTGGGGTCGTTACGGATTCGACAGGCATTATGAGGCATATTTTGCAACCCATGTGGCGACGTAAACGCTCAGTTAAATATAACTGCAAAAAATAACACTTCTTACGCTTTAGCTGCCTAAAAACCAGCAGGCGTGACCTGATTTGGATTGCTCGTGTTCAATGACAGGTCTTATGATTAGCGAGATACGATCAAGCCTTGTCTAGTGGTTTGATAAGAGATTAATAGACTCGCAGTTCCTAGACTTGAGTTATGTGTCGAGGGACTGTTAAAACAATACATAACCTATGGTTGTAGACAAATATGTTGGCAGGTGTTTGGACGTGGGTTCGACTCCCACCGGCTCCATTATTCTTTCACCAACCTTGGAAAAACGTTGTTAAATCAACGTTTTTTATTTTGCCTTTGGTATTCCTTGGTATTCTTTTTTTAAAAAAGGATACAAAAAAAGATACAACATTTGTTGTATCTAAAAAAATAATTTTGCTTTTCTACGGAAGACATGGGATTCGAACCCACGCACGCTGTTACACGCCTACCGCGTTTCCAACACGGCCTCTTAAGCCTCTTGAGTAATCTTCCAATACTTACTCAAATAGTCTACCATAAAGCCACTTATCTTGCAATAAAAATTCTGGAAATAAGAAAAATGATAGAATTTGAAAGAAAATGATAAAAAATGCTTGACTTTGGTAGAGAATGTGCTAGAATGAATAGTGTAAACGATAACAGGAGGTGATTTGGTGTTAAAAACTGAGCGGAAGCAACTGATTTTAGAGGAGTTAAATCAACATCATGTAGTTTCTCTAGAAAAATTAGTTAGTTTGCTAGAAACGTCAGAATCAACGGTTCGAAGAGACTTGGATGAGTTGGAAGCGGAAAACAAGCTTCGTCGCGTGCATGGAGGAGCAGAATTGCCCCACTCCTTGCAGGAAGAAGAAACCATCCAAGAAAAATCTGTCAAAAACCTTCAAGAGAAGAAGCTACTGGCTCAGAAAGCAGCCTCTCTCATCAAGGAACAAGATGTCATCTTTATCGATGCTGGAACAACAACTGCTTTTTTGATTCATGAATTGATCAATAAGAATGTTACAGTTGTGACCAACTCTATTCACCATGCCGCTCAGTTGGTTGAAAAACAGATTCCAACTGTCATGGTTGGAGGAAGTGTCAAGATGGCAACAGATGCATGTATCGGTGGTGTTGCTCTTAACCAAATCAATCAATTGCACTTTGACCGTGCCTTTATCGGGATAAATGGTGTAGACGATGGTTATTATACGACTCCTGATATGGAGGAGGGAGCCGTTAAGCGTGCTATTTTAGAGAATGCCAAACAAACCTATGTCTTGGTCGATTCGTCTAAGATTGGACAAACTTGCTTTGCCAAGGTAGCACCACTTAAACGCGCTATTGTTATTACAAGTCAAGGGCATGAGCTCTTGCAGGCTATTAAGAAGAAAACGGAGGTAATAGAAGTATGATTTATACAGTCACACTCAATCCATCCATTGACTATATCGTGCGCTTGGACCAAGTCCAAGTTGGAAGTGTCAATCGTATGGACAGTGATGATAAGTTTGCTGGAGGGAAAGGAATCAATGTCAGTCGTGTCTTGAAACGCTTGGATATTCCAAATACAGCGACGGGATTTATCGGAGGATTTACTGGTAAATTTATCACAGATACTCTGGCAGAAGAGGAAATCAAAACTCGATTTGTTCAAGTGGCAGAAGATACGCGTATCAATGTTAAAATCAAAGCAGACCAAGAAACAGAAATCAACGGAACAGGTCCTAATGTTGAACCCGAACAACTTGAAGAGTTAAAAGCCATTCTTTCAAGTCTGACAGCAGATGATACGGTTGTGTTTGCGGGTTCGAGTGCTAAAAACCTAGGAAATGTTATCTACAAGGATTTGATTGCATTGACACGCCAGACTGGTGCCCAAGTCGTTTGTGACTTTGAAGGACAGACCTTGATTGATAGTTTGGACTACCAGCCACTTTTGGTTAAACCAAACAATCACGAGCTTGGAGCTATCTTTGGAGTGAAACTCGAAAGTTTAGATGAAATCGAGAACTATGCTCGTCAGTTACTGGCCAAAGGTGCTCAAAATGTCATCATCTCTATGGCTGGGGACGGTGCCCTCCTTGTAACATCCGAGGGAGCATACTTCGCTAAACCAATCAAAGGGACAGTAAAAAATTCAGTTGGTGCTGGTGACTCTATGGTTGCTGGATTTACCGGTGAATTTGTCAAATCAAAAGATGCAGTAGAATCCTTCAAATGGGGAGTGGCTTGTGGGACAGCAACTACTTTCTCTGATGACTTGGCAACTGCAGCATTTATAAAAGAAACTTATGAAAAAGTTGAGGTAGAAAAACGATGAAAATTCAAGACCTATTGAGAAAAGATGTCATGTTGCTGGATTTGCAGGCGACTGAAAAAACAGCAGCTATCGAAGAGATGATTCATAGCTTGGTAGATCACGGTTATGTGACGGATTTTGAAACCTTTAAAGAAGGAATCTTAGCGCGTGAAGCTCTCACTTCTACTGGTTTGGGTGATGGAATCGCTATGCCTCACAGTAAAAACTCTGCTGTCAAAGAAGCAACAGTTCTCTTTGCTAAGTCAAACAAGGGTGTTGACTATGAGAGCCTGGATGGGCAAGCAACAGACCTCTTCTTCATGATTGCGGCTCCAGAAGGTGCCAATGACACTCACTTGGCAGCCTTGGCGGAATTGTCTCAATACTTGATGAAGGACGGTTTTGCTGACAAACTTCGTCAAGTGAAATCAGCTGACCAAGTGATTGCACTTTTTGACCAAGCTTCAGAAAAAGCTGAGGAGCCTGTCCAAGCACCTGTAAATGAATCTGCTGACTTTATCGTAGCTGTTACAGCTTGTACAACAGGTATCGCCCACACTTATATGGCCCAAGAGGCCCTTCAAAAAGTAGCTGCTGAAATGGGTGTTGGGATCAAGGTTGAGACTAATGGTGCCAGCGGTGTTGGAAATCAACTGACAGCAGAGGACATCCGTAAGGCCAAGGCTGTTATCATCGCTGCAGACAAGGCTGTTGAGTTGGACCGCTTTGATGGCAAACCATTGATCAATCGTCCGGTTGCTGACGGTATCCGTAAGACGGAAGAGTTGATCAACTTGGCTCTTTCAGGAGATGCTGAAGTTTATCGTGCTGCTAATGGAGCAAAAGCTGCAACAGCAAGCAACGAAAAACAAGGCCTTGGTGGGGCCTTCTATAAACACTTGATGAGTGGTGTATCTCAAATGTTGCCATTCGTTATCGGTGGTGGTATCATGATTGCACTTGCTTTCTTGATCGACGGAGCTTTTGGTGTGCCACAGGATAGTCTTGGCAATCTCGGATCCTACCATGAGCTCGCTTCCATGTTCATGAAAATTGGTGGTGCAGCCTTTGGCTTAATGCTTCCAGTCTTTGCAGGTTATGTTGCCTACTCTATCGCTGAAAAACCAGGTTTGGTAGCAGGTTTTGTAGCTGGTGCTATTGCCAAAGAAGGTTTTGCCTTTGGTAAAATTCCTTATGCTGCAGGTGGTGAAGCAACTTCAACTCTTGCGGGTGTGTCATCTGGTTTCCTAGGTGCCCTTGTTGGTGGATTTATCGCAGGTGCCTTGGTCCTTGCTATCAAGAAATACGTTAAAGTTCCTCGTTCACTTGAAGGTGCTAAATCAATCCTTCTCTTGCCACTTCTTGGAACAATCTTGACAGGATTTGTCATGCTAGCTGTTAACATCCCGATGGCAGCAATCAACACTGCCATGAATGACTTTCTAGGCGGTCTTGGAGGAGGATCAGCTGTCCTTCTCGGTATCGTTCTTGGTGGAATGATGGCTGTCGACATGGGTGGACCAGTCAACAAAGCTGCCTATGTCTTTGGTACAGGTACGCTTGCAGCGACTGTTTCTTCAGGTGGTTCTGTAGCCATGGCAGCAGTTATGGCGGGAGGAATGGTTCCACCACTTGCTATCTTTGTCGCAACCCTTCTTTTCAAAGATAAATTTACCAAAGAAGAACGGAACTCTGGTTTGACAAACATCATCATGGGCCTGTCATTTATCACTGAGGGAGCGATTCCATTTGGTGCCGCTGACCCAGCTCGTGCGATCCCAAGCTTCATCCTTGGTTCGGCAGTAGCAGGAGGACTCGTTGGTCTTGCAGGTATCAAACTCATGGCACCACACGGAGGAATCTTCGTTATCGCCCTTACTTCAAATGCCCTCCTTTACCTTGCCTCTGTCTTGGTTGGTGCAATTGTAAGTGGTGTGGTTTATGGTTACTTACGTAAACCTCAGTCAGTGAAATAAAAGAGAACTATATACCCGTTTACACGAACCACAAAATGTAGTACTTCAACAATATCGAAAAAGATGATTTCCGTTTGGAAATCGTCTTTCATTATTTCAATAATTCATACTCAAATAAATTATTTTCAAGCTCATTGTCGTAGTAATCGGATAACCTTGCTTTAAGCTCTTTTAGTTTAGTATTAACTTTTTCATTGTTGAATATCTTTTTATCATTACTATCTTTGTATGATGTGTTTATCTCTAATTCAATTTGATAAGTGCCATAATTGTATTCCGGATTGTATTCTTGAGCATCTTTGACTAGTTCAAGTAATTCATCGAAGACACCTAACAACATTAAGTCCGCTCTATCAAGTTTCCCATATTTTTCTTGTTCGACCAATTCTTTACGGATTAGAGAGTTCTCATCTAAGCACATCTCGTTATTGTAAAATTTCCCATCAGAACCATGGAAGCTTAAACAATGATTTTTTTGAGACATACAAGTCCATAATGTAGATTTTCTGAGAAAATTTATATCCTTTTTATACAAATCCCCTTTGTCAGCAGTTGTATAGTAAATATCTCTTTCATACCAGTTTCTTTGAGGATACTGCTTGGCAACAAACAAAGCTGTCTGCTCCGCATAATTAGTTGTTCTAACTTGACTACCTCGTCCATGATATATAGCAATTCTAGTCATTCGTATATCCTGCGGAGTAGTACCAAAACCACTGGCTTCTATAACCGCTAAAATATTGTCATTATAAACAGGTTTCCCATAGCTTTTCAATGGCACTTCTCTACCATCGTAGCCAGTAGCAATTTTAGATAATACATCTGCTTTTACCTTTTTAGAATAATATTCTCCTAGCGTTTTGTATACTTTTCTTATAGTGACATGCTTTACATCTTTAAGAGTAGCATCTTCAGGTACATCAATGACTGCAGCCCCTTTTCCAGTTCCCCACTTTTTGTCATCTTTCCAAATCTCTTTAGCTGGAACAGTTAAACTTTCTGTTATGGTATCAACTTCATTCTTCCATTGTGCGACCAAAACAGAACTTTCTTGTGCTTTAAAATTCCCTCTATTTGCTAAAAAGCCATCAACGAAAGTTTTTTTCATTAATCCTACAGACTTCCAATACTTTACTGGTGCAAATAGGATGTAAAAATCATTTTCGTTTCTCATAAAATACTTCTCAAACGACCAAACAAATTGATTGAGTAGATCTTTTGCATGACTACTATCCCCAGTAAATTCATCGGACATCAATTTTCTTATATAGCTGTATTTATCTTTAGATTTAACATTTCCTTCTTGAGCACGGGCTAACTCGCTAGAATAAGGGGGATTTTCAAAACCAATAATCGCAACATTTTTGTCATCTATGACTTCTTGTAATGTATTATGTTTTCCATCTGTTTCCATTGGAATGGATAAAAACTCTTCTGCTAAAGCATCGCCACCTGTTACCAAGTTTCCCTTAACAGCTTTTACCATCGAAAGCGGTGGTATAATAGCCCTTACCTTTCCAATATATTTATTATACAAAACAAGCCATTCTTTGATTTCATAAGTATTCAAGACAACATGGCTTAACTCTTCTTCAGTTAAATAATGCTCTAATGCCCCTGTCCCAGCACACCTATCCAAAATAATATAGTCCATACCTTTAGGAAGACTGCTAATAGCTTGACGAACAAGTTTAGTTGCTTCTTTAACATAAGGTAGTGGTGTATAAAACGCTCCTAAATCTTTTCTATTTGCAGGGTCATTTAATGCGTCCATCACGGTGTCGAAATCGCTTTCGTCTCCACACCAAGGTAAGATATAGTTTTCGACTATTGAATTAGATGGTTGTTTGAGCATCTCAAACATTTGAGATTTTGTTGTTGTTTTATCGTGACGGTATATGTAGTTCGCCCACCCTAAAATGTTTGGAAAATCAATTTCAAACTTTTGATACTCGTCTATTTGAAATAATTCACACAATTCACGATTTTTAGGGCTTTTTGGTTGAAGAACATCAAATTCAATTACTTTTTCAGGGTTAGTAGCATCTTTTAAAGTCTTCTGATTTACATTTTTTGATGCACTATTCGTATAATTTTGTAAAATTTCTAAACGATATTTAGTTGCATCATAAACACTAGCACGATTTTTATTTATGTCAACTAAAACGATTTTGCTTGGTATAGGAATACCACCTTTAGTCCTTAATTTAGACAGATAGTGGATAGCTTGAGTAAGCACAGCATTAAGATCAGCAATGCTATTTTTGAATTCAAACAGAGCTCCGTTAAGGATACCATCAGTATTTTCGATTAAAATATCCTTTTCGTCAAAACCGAAACTTCTCCAGAAAAATAAATTGTCAGCTCTTTCATTTCCAGATTGCCAACTTCTATCAATAGCTAGAGGTGTCATTTAACACCTCCAACAATCAACCCATAGAGTTGAGGAACAGCAGAAAAGACTTCTCCACAAAAATGTGAAAAAGCCTGTTTTAGTGCTTGACAAAAAACACGTCCGATTACATAATCAGCGTGAGCTGTGAGCTGTGAGCTGTGAGCTGTGAGCTGTGAGCTGTGAGCTGTGAGCTGTGAGCTGTGAGCTGTGAGCTGTGAGCT